>NZ_JBSAXD010000039.1:0-78295 GCF_053427715.1 Burkholderia sp. MR1-5-21 | reverse complement strand
GGTGGCTGTGTTTTTTTTCATGGCGCCGCGCACGATGCATTGCGGCGGCGTTACCGCGTCACGAACAGAACTTCCCGAGCAGCCCGAGCTGCGCGTTGCGCGTCGCCTTGCCCACGCGGCAGCGCCGGTAGTGGCCGTCGCTATGCATCGACCACGAGGACTGGTTGTCGACGAGGAACACCGACAGGCCTTCCGCGATCACGCGGCGCTTGAGCTTGCGCTCGCGAATCGGGAACGCGACTTCGACGCGGCGGAACAGGTTGCGGTCCATCCAGTCCGCGCTCGACAGGTAGACGTCTTCGGCGCCGCTCGCGTGGAAATAGTAGATCCGATGATGCTCGAGGAAGCGGCCGACGATCGAGCGCACGGTGATGTTCTCCGACAGCCCCGGCACGCCCGGCTTCAGCGCGCAGACGCCGCGCACGATCAGATCGACCTTCACGCCCGCCTGCGATGCTTCGTACAGCGCGGCGATCACCGACGGTTCCAGCAGCGCGTTCATCTTCGCGACGATGCGCGCGCGCTTGCCCGCGCGTGCGTTGTCGGTCTCGGCGCGGATCGCGTCGATGATGCGCGGATGCAGCGTGAACGGCGACTGCCACAGTTCGTTCAGCGTCAGCTCGCCGCCGATGCCGGTGAGCTGCTGGAACACGTGATGCACGTCCTCGCAGATCTTCTGGTCGGCCGTCATCAGCCCGAAGTCCGTATAGAGGCGCGCGGTGCGCGGATGGTAGTTGCCCGTGCCGAGGTGCACGTAGCGGCGCAGCGACGCCTTGCCGGCCTGCACGACGCGTCGCACGATCAGCATCATCTTCGCGTGGCACTTGTGCCCGACGACGCCGTACACGACATGCGCGCCCACCGCTTCGAGCTGCGATGCCCAGTTGATGTTGGTTTCCTCGTCGAAGCGCGCGAGCAATTCGACGACGACCGTCACTTCCTTGCCGTTGCGCGCGGCTTCCATCAGCGCGTCCATCAGCGGCGAGTCGGTGCCCGTGCGATAGATCGTCTGCTTGATCGCCATGACGCTCGGATCCTTCGCCGCCTGCTGCAGCAATTCGAGCACGGGCTGGAAGCTTTCGTACGGGTGATGCAGCAGGACGTCGCCGTCGTCGATTGCGTCGAACATCGTCGCCGCATTCGTGATCGCCGCCGGAGTCGATGCGGTGAACGGCGCGAACTTCAGGTCCGGCCGGTCGACGAGGTCGGGAATCTGCATCAGCCGCACGAGGTTCACCGAACCGATCACGCGATAGCAGTCCTTCTCGCCGAGCCCGCTTTCCTCGAGCAGGCGCCGCACGATGTGCGCGGGCGTGTCGGCCGACACTTCGAGGCGCACCGCGTTGCCGAGGTGGCGTGCGGGCAGTTCGCCCTGCAGCGCGACGCGCAGGTTCGTGATTTCGTCTTCGTCGACGAAGAGTTCGCTGTTGCGCGTGATGCGGAACTGGTTGCAGCTCTTCACGGTGAGCTGAGGAAACAGCTCGCCGACGAAGCGCTGCATGAACGAGCTCAGCAGCACGAAGCCGTGCTCGAAGCCGGACAGCGCATGCGGCATGCGCACGACGCGCGGCAGCGCGCGCGGCGCCTGCACGATGCCCATCACGGCCTGGCGGCCGAATGCGTCGCGGCCCTCGAGCTCGACGACGAAGTTCAGGCTCTTGTTCAGCACGCGCGGGAACGGGTGCGCGGGATCGAGGCCGATCGGCGTCAGCACCGGCAGCAGCTCGTCGAAGAAGTAGCGCCGCGCCCATTCGGTCTGCTCGTCGTTCCACGTGTCGCTGCTGTGGAAGTAGATGCCTTCCTGTTCGAGCGCCGGCAGCACCGTCTCGTGCAGCATCGTGTACTGGCGATGCACGAGGCGCTGCGCGCGCTCGACGACGAGATCGTAAGCATGCTGCAACGACATGCCGTCGGGCGTCAGCGCGCCGGGATTGTCGCGGATCTGCTCCTGCAGGCCGGCCATCCGGACTTCGAAGAATTCGTCGAGGTTGCTGCTCGTGATGCAGATGAAGCGCAGGCGCTCCAGCAACGGCACATGCGGGTCGGCCGCCTGTGCGAGGACGCGCTCGTTGAATCCCAGGATGCCGAGTTCGCGATTGAGAAGCGGGTAACGGACGGACATCGGCAGAGAAGGGGGCTGGTCGGGCAATGACTCGAAAGGACGCTCGGAAACTCTCACGGTGCGATGACGTGCTAATGACAATAATCGTTATGGTTCGGCAAATTCTACGCTGGAAACGTTTTGTCGCATAAATGTTTCGCCTATATACAATGCTGCTGTGTGCATGCCCGGCGAACGTGACACCGGCAAGCGTTCCACGCTTAAAATGTCGCCTTTGAATGACTGCCGCGCGGCTGCAGACTGCCGCGCGTGAACGCGCACGGAGCCCCCTTCTGATGGTTACAACCCCCCACTTGCTGGCTGCCGTGGATCTCGGCTCGAACAGCTTCCGGCTTATCGTCGGACGCATCGAGGAGACGCCGGCGGGCAGCCAGATCTATCCTGTCGACGCGCTGCGCGAGCCGGTGCGGCTGGCTGCGGGCCTGTCGCGCGACAAGATGCTCGATCGCGCGTCGCAGGAGCGTGGCTGGGAGGCGCTCAAGCGGTTCGGCGAACGGCTGCGCGATTTCCATCCGGATCACGTGCGCGCGGTGGCGACCAACACGCTGCGTGTCGCGAAGAACGCGAGCGAATTCCTCGGCGAGGCGGAGGCGGCGCTCGGGTTTCCGATCGAAGTGATTGCGGGCCGCGAAGAGGCACGCCTGATCTATGCGGGTGCCGCGCATTCGGTGCCGGCGAGCGCGGGCAAGCGGCTCGTCGTCGACATCGGCGGCGGCTCGACCGAATTCATCATCGGCTCGCACTACACGCCGCTCGTCATGGAGAGCCTGTATATCGGCTGCGTGAGCCACAGCCGCGCATTCTTCCCGGCAGGCAACGTCGACGAATACACGATGCGGCAGGCCGAGCTCGCCGCGAAGCGCGAGATCCAGATCATCTCGAGCGAATACAAGAAGGCGGGCTGGGACCAGGCGATCGGTTCGTCGGGCACCGCGCGCGCGCTCGCGGAGCTCGTCGAGGCGAACGGCTTCAACGACTCCGGTATCTCGCACGGGATTTCCCGCGGCGGCCTCGAGCGCCTGAAGCGCGCGCTGATCAAGTCCGAGAACGTCAACCGGCTGAAGCTCGTCGCGCTGAAGCCCGACCGCGTGCCGGTGCTCGCGGGTGGTCTCGCGATCATGCTTGCGGTGTTCGAGGAGCTCGGCATCGACTATGTCGACACGACCGACGGCGCGCTGCGTCTCGGCGTGCTGTACGACCTGCTCGGCCGCGCGCAGCACGAGGACATGCGGGCGGTGACCGTCGAGGGTTTCTCGCGCCGCTATGGCGTCGATCGTGCGCAGGCGGAACGGATCGCCGCATTGGCGGTGCGGTTCTACGACCAGCTCGAAGAGCCGGACGACGAACGCCGCGTGGAAAGCCGGATGTTCCTCGGCTGGGCCGCGGCGTTGCACGAGATCGGTCTGTCGATTTCGCACAGTTCGTATCACAAGCATTCCGCGTACATCGCGAGCAATGCGGACATGCCGGGTTTCTCGCGTACCGACCAGGCGCGTCTTGCCGCGCTCGTGCTCGGCCACGCGGGCAAGCTCGGCAAGCTGTCGCAGGCGCGCGAGGTCGAGTGGCCGCTGCTGTTCTGTCTGCGCGTGGCCGCGCTGCTGTGCCGGCGCCGTACCGATGCGGGGTTGCCGGACATCTCGGTTTCGCAGATGAAGAAGGGCGGGTACGAAGTGCGCCTGCCGAGCGCATGGGTCGAGCAGAATCCGCTGACCGATTACAGCCTCAGCCAGGAGGCGGCGGAATGGGAGAAGGTCGGCATTCCGTATCGCGTCGTGTATACCGGGGCATGAGCGCGTGCATGGGCGGGCTGATGGCCGGGGCGCTGATGCGCGACCGGCTCATGTGACCCAACTGCGTCGAGCCGGTCAGTCGGACGCGCAGACGATCGCGGTGAGGAACGGGAACGCCTGCTTGACGGTCGCGTCGCTGCCGGCCTTGCGCACGGCCGCCTCGACCGCGCTTTTCGTGCCCTTGACCACGACGCCGTAAGCCCAATCGCCGATCGGCGTACCGCTGCCCTGGTGGAAGATCGGGTCGTTCGCCTGAAACCCGAGCACGACGTAGACGCCGAATCCGTAGGCCGTCAGGTCGTGTTCGGTGTGGAACGCGTTGACCGAATTCGCTTCGACGTGCATCGGTTCCGATTGAATGTCGCCGGCGGCGAGCAGCGGCGCGACGAACGCGTG
The DNA here is from genome assembly GCF_053427715.1 of Burkholderia sp. MR1-5-21. Classification (NCBI taxonomy): domain Bacteria; kingdom Pseudomonadati; phylum Pseudomonadota; class Betaproteobacteria; order Burkholderiales; family Burkholderiaceae; genus Burkholderia; species Burkholderia sp. MR1-5-21. The sequence goes on along the minus strand of NZ_JBSAXD010000039.1, from coordinate 73,987 downwards.
GCCGTTCGAATGGCAGTCGAGCGCCGCATCGAGCGGTTTGGCGGACGCGATGCCCGGTGCCGCCAGCGCCAGCAACGCGGCGAAGAGGGCGGACTGGAGAAGGTTGTTCATGCGGTGGTGATGGTTTTGTTGCCGGATATTATCGCGTGTTGCGTGACATTCCGCGGTGGGAGAAATGTTCGATCCGGACGGGAAGGGCGCACCGTATCCGCAATTGCTGCGGGCAAAAGGAAAAGGGTTATAAGCCGGATGGCTTATAACCCTTTATGTCGGTGGTCGGAGCGATAGGATTCGAACCTACGACCCTCTGATCCCAAATCAGATGCGCTACCAGGCTGCGCTACGCTCCGACGAGTCAAAGATTCTATCCTTTAATCACACGAACGGTCAATCACTGGATGATCATCGCGCGTCGCGGCGCACACGAACCGGTCACGAACAACGGAGACGATCATGATGAACCTGATCCTGTGGCGCCATGCCGAGGCAGAGGACTACGCGGCGAGCGACCTCGCGCGTCAGCTGACCGTGCGTGGACGCAAGGACGCGCAGGCGATGGCGAAATGGCTGCGCAACCGGCTGGAAACGAACAGCGTGATACTCGCGAGTCCGGCGGCGCGTACCGTGCAGACGGTCGAAGCACTGACGGACCAGTACCGTACCGTCGACGCGCTCGCCCCGGGCGCGGATGTCGACGACGTGCTGGCCGCGGCCGGCTGGCCGGAAGGGATCGCGCCGACGGTCGTGATCGTCGGGCATCAGCCGACGCTCGGCAGCGTCGCCGCGCGGCTGATCGCCGACAGCAACGACAGCTGGAGCGTGAAGAAAGGCGGGATCGTGTGGCTCGCGAGCCGCACGCGCAACGGTGACCGGCAGGCCGTGCTGCGCGCGGCGCTGTCGCCGGATCTGGTCTGATTGGCATTGATCATACGTATTGAAAGGCTTTCTGCTAAAGTCAATTCGGCGACACGTCATCGAAAGGACACGGTCATGCCACATAACGGTCACGGCCGGTTACTACATTGGCGGGCATGTCGCCTTATTCCTTACGACCAGGAAAGCCTAATGCGAGAACTGCCGACGCCTACGCTCCCCTTTGCCTCGCTTCCCCTCGATTCGGCACGACGCCACCTGCCTCGCGCCGCTGAAACCGTCACATCGGAATTCCGTCTGCGCGCCGCATGGGCGCGTACCGAGGACGAACTGCGCGAGGCCCAGCGCCTGCGCTACAGCGTGTTCGCCGAAGAGATGGGCGCGCAGGTCAGCGGTCCCGCCGGTCTCGACGTGGATCCGTTCGATGCCTATTGCGACCACCTGCTGGTGCGCGATCTCGACACCCTGAAGGTGGTCGGCACGTATCGCGTGCTGCCGCCGCACCAGGCGGCCCGCGTCGGCCGTCTGTACGCGGAAGGCGAATTCGACCTGTCGCGCCTCACGCACCTGCGCGGCAAGATGGTCGAGGTCGGCCGCTCGTGCGTGCATAGCGACTACCGCAGCGGCGCCGTCATCATGGCGCTCTGGGGCGGCCTCGGCGCGTACATGATGCAGAACGGCTACGAAACGATGCTCGGCTGCGCGAGCGTGTCGATGGCCGATGGCGGCCACTATGCGGCCAACCTGTACCAGTCGCTGTCGGCAAGCGCGCTGACCGCGCCCGAGTACCGCGCGTTCCCGCACACGGCATTGCCGGTCGACGAACTGCAGACCGGCACCGTCGTCGCGCCGCCGCCGCTCATCAAGGGCTATCTGCGTCTCGGCGCGAAGATCTGCGGCGCACCCGCATGGGATCCCGACTTCAACTGCGCCGATTTCCTGACGCTGTTCCGCCTGTCCGACATCAATGCGCGCTACGCGCGGCATTTCCTCGGCTGAGCGCCCATCCGAGCGCCACGCGGGCCTGTAACGGGCTCGCAGCGCGCACGCAAGCAAACGCCGCTGCACGGTGACGAACCGCGCAGCGGCGCTTTTCATACGGGCATTCGGCAACCGGGGAATCCGGGCCCCATTAATTCGGACGATACAGCACCCCATCCGCGCCCCGAACGGCACGCCGGAAGACGACCCGGGTTCGGCGCGGGTCGGAACGGGAAGGGCGGCGCGTCCGGCTTAGTGCTTGCGCCGCCAGTCGAGCAGGTGGTGCTCCGCCATCCAGTGATGGATCATGCCCTCGCCATCGTGAGAGCGCTTGTATTCGCGCGACTCGAAGTACGACAGGGCAACCAGCACCATCAAGCCGATGAACAGGCCAATCAGGCCGGCAATTTCCTCAGACGACATGGCAGCCTCCTTTCAACGGCACAGCGCCATGCAGTACATAGTAGGACACGCGCGGCGCCACCCCGAAACCAGAATTCCGTTAGACTCGGCGCGACCCGAGCGCGCGACAGGCGCGCTGTCCTTTCCGGAGCCCGATCTGATGACCCGCTTCATGCTGGCCGTGCTGGCCGCATCGATTCTTGCCGGCTGCGCCGGCGATCCCCGCGAGACGCGCCGCGGCCACCCGCCGCAGGACCCGGCCGACTACCACGGCGTGCCGACCGACATGACACCGCCGTCGATGCTGGGCGAGCCGCCGGCTGCCGCACCCGCCGCGCCTGTCACGCAGTAAGTCGGGCTGACGTCAGGCGGCAGGCGCCTGCGCGCTGTCCGGGGCGGCGTCGATCCGTGCGGACAGGCCCGGCAGGTAACGCGCGAGCGTCGCGCCGCGTGCGGCCATGAACAGCAGCAGGGCGAGCCAGAGGCCGTGATTGCCGAGCGTGCCGACGAGCGCGTAGGTTGCCGCGACGAACACGGCGAGCGACGCGGCCATCGCGCGCATCAGCGAACGCGTCTGCGTCGCGCCGATGAATACGCCGTCGAGCAGGAATCCCCACACGGACACGACGGGCGAGATCGCCGCCCACGGCAGGTAGCGCACCGCAACGTCGCGGATCGCGGCCTGGTCGGTCAGTTGCGCGACGATCCAGCCGCCGGCGGCCCAGTACTCGACCGCGAACGCCAGCGCACCGAGCGCGGACCAGAACAGCGTGATGCGCACCGCCTGCCGGAACGCGGCGCGGTTGCGCGCGCCGGCAGCCGCGCCGACGAGCGCTTCGGCTGCATGCGCGAAGCCGTCGAGGCCGTACGCCATGAACGTCTGGAAGTTCAGCAGCAGCGCGTTTGCGGCGAGCGTCGCGTCGCCCTGTTGCGCACCGAGGTGCGCGAACCAGCCGAATGCGAACAGCAGGCACAGCGTGCGCAGGAAGATGTCGCGATTGAGCGCGATCAGGCGCTTGAGCGCCGCGCGGTCGACGAGCATGCGGGCCGCGAGCGCAGGCAAGCCGCGCGGCCGCAGTTGCCACAGCAGCCACGCGCCGAGCACGAAGCCGCACGCGTCCGCGGTGGCGGTTGCTGCGCCGATGCCGGCGATGCCCCAGCCGAAGCCGTAGACGAACAGCAGCACCGCGCCGATGTTGACCGCGTTGATGAACACCTGGACGACGAGCGCGAGCCGCACGCGCTGCACGCCGAGCAGGTAGCCGAGCACGACGTAGTTCGCGAGCGCGAACGGGGCGGCCCAGATCCGTGCGTGGCCGTACGCGAGCGCGGTTGCGCGTACCGCATCGCTGCCGCCCAGCGCGGTCAGCGTGAACGACAGCAGCGGCGTCTGCAGCGCCAGCACCGCGGCGCCGAGCGCGAACGCGGCAACCAGTGCGCGCAGCACGCTCAGCCGGATACCGTCGTCGTCGCGCGCGCCGTGCGCCTGGGCGACGAGGCCCGTCGTGCCCATCCGCAGGAAGCCGAAGCCCCAGAACACGAAATTGAAGAACAGCCCGCCGAGCGCGACGCCGCCGAGATACTGCGCGCCGTCGAGATGGCCGGCGACGGCTGTGTCGACCACGCCGAGAATCGGCTGGGTCAGGTTCGCGAGGACGATCGGGAAGGCGAGCGCGAGCACGCGCCGGTGCGATGCAGCGGCCGGCTGGGACCCGGCCGCGGGCGATAAGGCGGAATCGGACATGGCGGACGCGTCAGCCGCGTTCCTGCACGCAGACCCACGGCGACACGACGACCGCCCATAGTTCCGGATTGCGCGTCGCGTAGTCCTGCGCAGTGTCGGCCTGCATGCGGGCGACGTGGCCGGCGGCGAGCCAGCGGGTGACCTGTTCCTTGTCGTCGCCGGCGATCGCTTCGGCGACGCTCACGAGATCGAGATCGCGCGCGACCGACAGCAGCTTGCCTTGCGCAAAGAAGCGCTCGAGATCGCACCAGTCGATCTTCGCGGTTTCACCGAGGAGTTTGGCGTAGAGCGGGCTGTGCGACGCGCCCGCGTGGGAGTGTTGATCGGAGGACATCGGATTCGTGTAGTGACTGCAACTGAGCGCCACTATAAACCATCCGGCCGCGCCGGCCGTACGCCAACCGTGATTCGGTTACGCGTCGCGCAGCGCGCGCCGCACGATCTTGCCGGTCGCCGTCATCGGCAGCCCGTCGACGAACGCGATCGCGCGCGGATATTCATGCGCGGCGAGACGCGTCTTCACATGGTCCTGCAACTCCCGCACGAGCGCATCGTCGCCGACGTAGCCGGGGTTCAGCACGACGAACGCCTTGACGATCTCGGTGCGGGTCGCGTCGGGCACGCCGACGACGGCGGCCATTCGCACCGCCGGATGCGTGAGCAGGCAGTCCTCGATCGGGCCGGGGCCGATCCGGTAGCCGGCGCTCGTGATCACGTCATCGTCGCGGCCGACGAAGCGCACGAAGCCGTCGGCATCAAGCATGCCCGTGTCGCCCGTCAGCAGGTAGTCGCCGGCAAACTTGTCGCGGGTCGCGTCCGGGTTGCGCCAGTATTCGATGAACATCACGGGGTCGGGCCGACGCACCGCGATGTGGCCTTCGACGCCGGGCGGCAGCGGCGTGCCCTGCGCGTCGACGATCGCGACGTCATGCCCCGGCACCGCCTTCCCGATCGCGCCCGGCTGCGGCGCGAACAGCGCCGCGCACGACGACAGCACCATGTTGCATTCGGTCTGCCCGTAGAACTCGTTGATCGTCACGCCGAGCGCGTCGCGTCCCCAGGCCGTCAGTTCGCTGCCGAGCGATTCGCCGCCGCTCGCGACCGATTTCAGCGCAAGGGAGAAGCGTTCGCGCGGCCGCGGCACGGCGCGCATCAGCTTCAGCGCGGTCGGCGGCAGGAAAGTGTGCGTGACGCCGTGACGGGCCATCAGGTCGAACGCCGCTTCGCCGTCGAATTTCTCGAAACGACGCGCGAGCACCGGCACGCCGTGATGCCACGACGGCAGCAGCACGTCGAGCAGGCCGCCGATCCATGCCCAGTCGGCGGGTGTCCAGAACAGGCGTGCGTCGCGCGGAAAGCACTGCTGCGACATCTCGACGCCCGGCAGGTGGCCTGGCAGCACGCGGTGCGCATGCAGCGCGCCCTTCGGCTTGCCTGTCGTGCCGGACGTGTAGATGATCAGCGCCGGATCGTCGGCTGCCGTGTCGGCTGGCGTGAAGTCGGCGGATTCGGCGGCGAGGGCCGCGTCGTAGCGCAGCACGCCGGGGGCGTCGGGCGCGTCGTCGCCGATGCAGTAGAGCGTCTTCAGCGCCGGCAGCCGATCGCGCAGCGGCGCGATCTTCGCGTAGCCGGCCGCGTCGGTGACGAGCGCCGCCGCTTCGCTGTTGGCCAGCCGGTACTCGAGTGCGTCGGCGCCGAACAGCGTGAAGAGGGGGACCGCAATCGCGCCGAGCTTGTACGCGGCGAGATGCGCGACAGCGGTTTCCGGACCCTGCGCGAGGAAGATGCCGATCCGGTCGCCGCGGCGCACACCGGCGCGCGTGAAGCTGTTCGCAAGCCGATTAGAAGCATTTTTCAAATCGTCGAACGTCACGCGCGTGACGTCGCCGTGCGCGGTTTCGTGGATCAGCGCGAGCCGGCCGCTGCCGTCGGCCCACTTGTCGCAGGTGTCGACCGCGATGTTGTAGCGCGCCGGAACGGCCCACTGGAAGCGGGAGAGCAGTTCATCGTAGCGATCGGCGGCAGGCAGCATCGGGCGTCTCCGGAGGGCGGCGGCGCGAATGCCGGACCGCGGGCTTACACAGCATATTCACGCGAAGCGAGTCACAATGTAATCGATCTTAGGGAAGATTCGGACTCGTCCACTGCGAAGGCTTCAGTGCACGATTACAAAATGACGCATAAGATCACGACAAATATCTGAAAAGACCATGGATTTGCTTCTGATAGCTGCGGGGTTCAGCGTGTGCGGAATCGGTGTGCTGGTCGCGTTCGCGCGTCACGTCGATCCGCTGTCCGGTCGTTTGACCGGCCGTCTGCGCAAGCGCTGATCAACTTCCCTTCGACCACATTCACGACGACGCGCGGTGCGTGCATGCACCGCGCGTCGCCTGTCGCTCGTCGCCCGTCGCGTCTGTCCTCGCTCCGCTCAGCGGGCGGGGAGGTAGCGTGACGGATCGATCGAACGTCCGCCGTAGCGCAACTCGAAATGCAGCGCGACGCGGTCGTTGTCGCTATTGCCCATTTCGGCGATCGATTGCCCCTGCGTAACCTGCTGGCCTTCCTTCACGAGCAGTGCGCGATTGTGGGCATACGCGGTCAGGTAATCGGCGTTGTGCTTGAGGATGATGAGGTTGCCATAGCCGCGCAGCCCGTTGCCCGCGTAGACGACGACGCCCGGCGCCGCTGCGACCACCGGCGTGCCTGCGGAATTCGCGATGTCGATGCCCTTGGACTTCGAGCCGTCGAAGGTGCGGACCACGCTGCCGGGCGCCGGCCAGATCAGCGCGATGCCGGACGCCGGCTTGACCGCCGATTCGACCGGCGCGGACGGCGCCGGGCGGCTGCGTCCGGCGCTGCCGGTACCGACGCTCGACGTCGCCGTGCCCGGCGGCGGCTCGACGCGCAGCACCTGGCCGACTTCGATAGCGTCCGGGTTCGAGATCTGGTTCCAGCGCACGATGTTCTGCACCGGCTGGCGGTTGGCGCGCGCGATCTTGGAGAGCGTGTCGCCGCGCTCGACTCGGTAAAACCCGGGGCCGACAGGCGCGGCGCCGCACGCGGCGAGCAGGGCGGCGACCGATGCCGCGATGAATCGCTTCGTTGTTGTTCCGAACATTGAACCTCGCAAAACCCTGCCGCGCATCGCGCGGCAGGTGACACAAAACGTCAGATTTTAACGGGTTCGATCTGCAGGCCGCAGATTGGCGGCGCGCGTCAGCCTGCGAGCGGGCTGACACGGATGCGCAACGCCGCGGTTTCGGTTGCGCCCGGCGCCAGCATCCGCAGCCCCAGCCCGTTGTGGATCGCGTCGGGCAGGCCGAGCCACGGCTCGACGCAATAGAAGTCGGATTCGGGCCTTTCCGTCCAGGTCGTGACCGCATACCACGGGATCGAACCCGGCACGTCGAGCGCGATCTCGATCGTGCGGCGGCGACCGGGCATCACGATCCGCACCGGTGCCGGCGATGTGCCGTCCAGGCAATGGAAGCGGTCGTGGATGCGCGCTTCGTCGAGCGTGTAGCGCGCGGCGCCGGGCTCCGGCGTGCTGATCGTGCCATCGGCGAGTTGCTGGCAGCGGTGCGTCGGCGGCAGTTCGAGCGTCGTCTGCGCGCGTTCCGCATGCGGCAGCGCGAAATAGAAATGGTGGCCGGCGTAGTAGGGCAGCGGCGTGTCGCTGCGATTGGTCGTCGTCAGCGCGACGTCGAGCGTGTGTGCGTCGGCGAGGCGGTAGGTCGCTTCGAAGCCGAAATCGAACGGGTAGCTCGCGTGCAGCGCGTCGTTCGCGTCGAGCGTCATCGCGAGCGCCATGCCGTCGGCGGACGGCTGCGCCGCGAACGGCAGGTCGCGCGCAAAGCCATGCATCGGCAGGTCGCGGACCACGCCCGCCGCGTCGCGCCAGCGGCCGATTTCGCTGTCGACGCGATGACGGCCGAGAAACGGGAACAGCAGCGGATTGCCGCCGCGCACGCGCGCGAGCTGGGTCCAGTCGGCGGCGTCCGGCCAGAAGATGACGGGCTCGCCGTCGATGTCCCACGACAGCAGACGTCCGCCGCATTGCGGGGCGATCCGGACGAGTGACGGGCCGGCGTGGAGTTCGTGAATCTCGTGTTGCTGGAAGATCGGCATGGCGATTCGGGAATGAACGGGTGGGCGGGGCGTCGCTCGCGCGGCGCGCCTTCATTATCGGGCCGCGGCACGGTCGGGGAAAACCCTTCTCGGGAAATCGCGAGTTTTGGCGAGGGGCAAGCGTCGGGATAATGCACTAAACCGGTCGTGTTGCCGGGTCATGACACTTCGAGGAGCGGACATGGATCTGGCAATGGCAATGGGAATCGCCCTGTTTGGAATGTTCACCGGCAGCACGGTGCTGTTTTTCTACCAGCTCGGCCGCTGACGGCAAAATCTGCCGAATCCGCAAGGCCCGCCATGTAAATGGCGGGCTTTTTGCTTTCTGATGCCTTACAAATTGCAAGCATTTGTGTGCATCGCCGCAATATCCTGCCAAATGCCTTGGCGCGGTAATGTGGGCTCGGCATAATCGGGGCGCGCTTGCCGGCGGCGCGCCGCGTCGTCCGGAATTCCATTCTGCTTTCATTTCCGTTTAGAGGACCGACGCGTGAGTCTCTGGTTTCTGTTTTTCCTGAGCGTCCTGCAGGGCGTCACCGAACTCTTCCCCGTCAGCAGTCTCGGCCATACGTTGCTCGTGCCGGCGCTGTTCGGCATGCACATCGACAAGCACGCGCCGCAGCTGCTGCCATTCCTCGTCGCACTGCACCTCGGCACCGCGCTGGCGCTGCTGTGGTATTTCCGTGCGCGCTGGGTCGCGCTGATCGGCGGTTTCTTCGCGTCGCTCGGCGGCCGCAAGAACGACGACGGGCACCTGATGTGGGCGCTCATCATCGGCACGATCCCGACGGGGATCGTCGGCCTGCTGCTCGAGAAGCGCATCGAGCGCGTGTTTCACGATCTGCGCATCGTCGCGATCGCGCTGATCGTCAACGGCCTGCTGCTGTGGATCGGCGATCGCATCCAGCGCAGCCGCGCGCACCAGCCGCCCGAGAAGCTGACGTTCAAGCAGGCGTTTTTCGTGGGGCTCGCGCAGGTGGGCGCGTTGATTCCGGGTTTTTCGCGCAGCGGCCTGACGATGATCGCCGGCAATGCGGCGGGGCTGACCGCGGAAAAGGCGGCGGAATTCTCGTTCCTGCTCGGTACGCCGATCATCTTCGCGGCGGGCGTGCTCGAGCTGCCGAAGCTGTTCCATGCGCCTGACCAGCTCGTCGACGCGCTGCTCGGCGGCGTGCTGACCGCGATTGCGGCCTACCTGAGCGTGCGGTTCCTGATGCGCTATTTCGAAGGGCGCGGGCGGCTGGCGTCGTTCGGTCTGTATTGCGCGGTCGCGGGGCTGTTCTGCCTCGGCTGGTTCATGTTCCATTCGCAGCCGGTGTGATGCCCGCCGCGCCGATTCCGGATGATTCGGCGCCGTGATCGGGTATAATTTTGGGCTCGGTTCACGCCGGGCCCGTTTTGTTTGTGTTGCTTGTGGGTTGCGCTATCTGCTTGCAACATGGCCCGCGTCGGGACCGTGTCTTTTCTCCTCGACCGCCCTTAGCTCAGTTGGATAGAGCAACGGCCTTCTAAGCCGTAGGTCACACGTTCGAATCGTGTAGGGCGGGCCAGTCAAATCAAGTCCTTGCGACAATTCTGTTTGCGCGCCGATCCCATTGATCTGGATCGTGTGACTGCCGCGTAATCGAATTCGATCGACCCACCTACTTGCGAACGCTCCACATTGCATCGCGTTTCGTCGATGGTCGTGGATCTACTGTCGCAAGTATCGATGCTCGTCGGACGGCGGCATTTTCGCTTCAATCAAGTGCCATCAACAATGGGTCGAGCAGGGGGGCACTATGCACCCGCCTCGGCCCGGCCAGCATACTGGTGTGCAGCCGACCCAAATGCAAAAAGCCCGCTTGCTTTCGCAGAGCGGGCTTCGATGTTGGTTGCGGGGATAGGATTTGAACCTATGACCTTCGGGTTATGAGCCCGACGAGCTGCCAGACTGCTCCACCCCGCGGCACGCAGTGTACTCGCACTGCTGCGGTGCGTCAAACGATCAGTGAAATATTGATGAGGGGGCGGTGCCACAGTGACGCTACCGTCCCGGAGCAGGGCACGCTCGCTGCACCAGTGCGGACGCCAATCTGGCAGGCATCTCCACCTGTCGTGAGCGTGGGGAACGCCGTCTGCCATCCGTCCGTATTCGCAGATCGATCGGGCGCCGCCTGGCGATACAATGCGCACGTATCGTTGCTCGTAGAGCAACGATACGTTCGAAATAACGGGCTTACCTGGATATCTTTCTGTTTGTACACTGCGCGTCAAGGTAGCAGGCGGGTTCGCCATTGCACCTCGATCAACAATCAGGAATCCACGTTCATGAAGCCTCTGATCATCGCCACCGCGCTTGCTGCGGTTTTCGCGGCACCGGTCGATTCGTTCGCGCAGTCCAGCCCGCCGGCCAGCCATCAGCAACTCCACGCGGAACTCGCCGCGCTCGAGAAGGCTGGCTACAACCCCAACGACATGTTCCACTACCCCGAGAACCTGCACGAAGCCGAAGCCCGGCTCGCCGGGCAAGCCGGGAAACAGGGCTATGGCGGAGTCACCGGCGCGACCGCCGAGTCGGGGCGCCACGACTGAGCGATTCATGCGTTTGATGGCGGGCGATGCCATGCACGCGTCGCGCGTCGACGGATTTTTCGGAAGAGTGGTCAAGCCGCTACGCGTGACCTAAGCTGGAGCGATTCGGTGTAACGGTCACGGCTGATCGCAATCGGGCAATGGCGTGGCGACGCACGTTGCAGGACCAACCTCGGTTCAAGCGCGTCAAGTTTGTGTCTCGGGAGCGATCATGCCCGGCGCCGGAGTGCTCGTGTTTCATGACGGAGGCGGGTATGTCGGAACGCATCGTTGTCGACGAAAGCGGCTATCTGTGTTTCTGCGAGGCATACGAAGAACCTCTGGGCGTCTGGCATGCGCTGGTCAGGTTCGAGCGCAAGAGCGACCACACGGCGTTGAAGGCGCACATCCCGGGCATGACTCACAAGATCGACGAGAAATTCGCGACCCATCATGAAGCGATGGGCGCCGCGAAAGCCTATGCACGGTTTCGAGCGTCGAAGGGTGACACAGGCCTATAGGTGCGAGGATTGGCGTGGTTCACTCGCAATTATCGGCGCGGCCGGCTCGAATCGGCCCGGCTGTTGCTTGCGGGCATGTCGGTGTCGTTCATGGCACATCCCCCATCCGTCACCTCCCGCACCGGCAACGTCATCACGAAGCGCGCTCCGCCACGCGGTGAATCTTCGAGCCGCACATCACCGCCATGTACGAGGGCCACGCGCCGCACGATCGCAAGCCCGAGCCCGAACCCGCCCGTCTGCCGGTCGCGGCTTGAATCGAGCCGCTGGAACGGCTCGAACACACGGGCCCGATCGGCTAACGGAATGCCGGGGCCGTCGTCGTCGACGGTAAGCACCAGCGAACCGTCGTTTCCTGTCGTCGCCGCGAGCGACACCGTCCTCGCCGCATAGCGCGCGCCGTTGCGAATCAGGTTCAGCAACGCGCGCGCAACGAGCTTCGGATCGCAGACATGCGTGTCGGGGGCACCGCGCGTCGATACATCGAGCGCGAGCCCGCGGTCCGCGACATCGTTCGCGACGCTGCCGGCGACACTGTCGACCAGCTCGCCGATCACGACCTGCATCGGCGCGAGCTGACCTTCGCCCTGTTCGAGCCGGCCGATCGTCAGCAGCTCGGTGACGAGCTCGTCGAGCTCGCGCACGTCGCGTCTCAACGCGTCGCGACGCTCGCGCATCCGATCGGTTTCGTCGGGGGCCGCCAGCAGCGCGAGCCCGAATTCGAGCCGGGCGAGCGGCGTCTTCAGCTCGTGCGAGATCCCGTGCATCATCTCGCGCTGCTGCTGGATCGACGCTTCGATTCGCTGCGCCATATCGTTGAACTGCTGCGACAGCTCGTAGATGTTCGACTTGCCCGACAACTGCACGCGCGTCGACAGCTTGCCCACGCCGAACGCGCGCGCGGCGGCCTGCAGCTTGCGCAGGTCGCGCCAGTGGTAGTGCACCCACAGCACGACGGCGAACAGCGTCGCGAACGCCAGGACCAGGTACGCATAGATCCGGATGTCGAGATTGGGCGGCTCGATCGGCCGCGCATGCAGCACGGACCCGTCCGCAAGCGGCATGTAGTAATCCTTGCCGTTGTAGCTGATTGCGATCTTGCCGTTGTCGAGGTCGCGCAGCGGCTCACCGCTCAGCTGCGCGCGCGCGTCGGCCATCGACATGAAGCCGAACCCTTCGTTGCCGTGCAGCGCGAGTTCGCGCAGCGCGAGCGTGCGCTGTGCGCCCGGATGGCGTTCGAGGTAATCGTTCAGCACGAACGAGTAGGTCGTGAGCGAATCGCGTTGTGCATCCGCGACCCGATCGTAAAAGATCCGGTCGAACGACAACTGGATGAATGCGATCGACGCGCCGACGCACACGATCACGATGAGGTACAGCCTGATCAGCGGGCGCAGCATTCACTCATCCCACGCGGAAGGGCTGAACAGATAGCCGCGGCCCCAGATCGTCTTGATCTTGTGCGGCTCCGACGACGCATCCTCGAAGCGGCGGCGCAGCTTCGAGATCCCCGAATCGACCGAGCGGTCGAGCCCGTCGAACTCGATGCCGCGCAGCTGCTTCAGGATGTCGTCGCGGCTCAGCACGGTGCCGGCCGCGCGCGCAAGAATCAGCAGCAGGTTGAATTCGGCGGTCTTCAGGTCGACGGGCTCGCCGTGCCACGTGACCGTGCGGTTCGGCGGCGAAATCGCCAGCTCGCCGAACACGAGTGTTTCCGGTCCGGCGGGCGCATTGCTCGCGCTCGCCGGCTGCGCGCGGCGCAACAGCGCGCGGGCGCGCGCAACGAGCACGCGCGGCTCGATCGGCTTCGTCACGTAGTCGTCGGCGCCGGTCTCGAGGCCGGCGACCTGGTCATACACGTCGGCGCGCGCCGTCATGATCAGCACCGGCACGTTCGAAAATGCGCGGATCCGCCGGCACACCTCCATCCCGTCGAGATTCGGCAGCATCAGGTCGAGTATCACGAGCGCGGGCTGGTGCTCGCGCACGGCCGCGACGGCCAGATCGCCGCGCCGCACGACCGTCACCGCGAACTCGTAGCCGTCGAGATATTCGCGGACGAGCTGCGCGAGGCGGTCGTCGTCCTCGATCAGCAGCACGCGGTATTTGAGCGGGTCTTCGTTCATGGTCTCCTCGGATTGCCTCCACCGCGCACGGCCAGCCGGCCGCGACGGTGGGCACGCGCATTCTATCCGGCGTGCCGGCGGCCGATGCGCTGCCGCGACAATCGCCAACAATCGAACACAATTGTGCACAGTTTCGCGGCAGTTTCCGGACAGTTTCGACGCACGTCGGCCCCTAGACTGCGGACTCCCTGACTCGGGTCCCGACATCGTGCGTCCAACCTTTCGCCGCTATCGCTATTGCATGCCGCTCGCCGGCCTGGCCCTCGCCGCTGCCGCCCACGCGGAAAACCAATACACGCTATCGCTCGGCGGCGGCTTCTCGCCGCGCTACCAAGGCAGCAACCAGTATCGGGGCGTCGTTGCGCCGTCGTTTTCGGCGACGTTCGGCAACGGCTTCTTCGTCAACGGCACGGACGGTGCAGGTTACCGGCTCGACCTGCCGCACGGCGTGTTCGTGTCGGCTGCGGTGAACTACGATCCGGGCCGCGCGGACGAGAACCGCTTCGATCTGCCCGGTTCGGACTACCTGAAGGGAATGGGGCGGATTCCGGGCTCGGTGCTCGTCGGCGTGCGCGCGGGCGTGAAGCTATACGGCGACGCCGCGCTCAGCGTCGCGCTCGATACGCCGGTCACGCATACCTCGCGCGGGTTGTCCGGACACGTCGATCTCGCGGTGCCGGTGTTCAGGTCGGCGAAAAGCGAAATCGTCGTGACGGGCAGCGTGCACGCGGGCGCCGGGCGCTACATGCAGACGTTCTACGGCGTGACGGACGCACAGGCCGCGACGAGCCGGTTCCGGCCGTATTCGACCGGTGGCGGGATCGACAGCGCGTCGATGTCGGTCGCGTGGACGCGCGCAGTGTCGGAGCACTGGTCGATTCTCGCGACAGCAGGGGTGGCTCGGCTGCTCGGGCGCTACGGCGACAGCCCGATCGTGCAGTCGCGCAGCAACTACTACGGGGTCGCGGGCGTGAGCTACCGGTTCTGACGGAGGCGGGCTGCTGTAAGATCCGATTCGTCCTGCGCGCAGCGGGCATCGCGTCATTCGGCGCACGGGACAAGAATGAACAATCCGTCGAACCGGCAGGCCGCCGGAAAGGGAGACGCCATTGAAAAACCTGACGACGATTGTCGCCGCGATGGTTGCATGCGCATCGATCGCAGGATGTGCCAATACCAGCCAGAGCGCGAACGAGAACGCAATGCCGAACCCCGGAAACCCGGCAGCCGCCACCTGCAAGGCCGACGCTGCGCCCGACGACGCACTGATCGGCAAGTCCGAAGCGGAGGCGGTTGCGATGCTCGGCGGTTGCGCGTGGCGGGTCAGCGAGCGCGACGGCCAGTCGTTGCCGGGAACGATGGATTACCGCGAAGACCGGCGAAACCTGGGCATCAACGCAGGAAAGGTGATCTGGGTGCGTCGCGGTTGATCGTCGCAGGTGGCGTTATCGCCGCTACGCGGACTACTTCGAGATATACCAGAGCGCATCCGCGCTGGCGCGCGACGGTGACGACGTCGCGGTCGGCGGCTGGGCAGGCACGGCGGGCGCGGCAGGGGACGTGACGGCCGTCGGCAGCGTGGCCGCTGCGTTCGACGTCGACGTGGGCGCCGACGTCGACGGCGTATTCAGATACCACAGCGCATCGGTGGATGCCGTGCGTTTTGCCTGCGTGTCTGCGGGCTTGTTCGACGATGCGGGCGCGGCGGCCGTTGCCGTCGCAGCCGTCGGCCGCTGCGCGGTCGCGCCGGCCTGGGTGCTCGCACCTCCCTGCGCGTTCGTGCCGGCGAGGCCGCGCTGCGCACGCGCCTCGAACGGCCCGAGCTGGAAGATTAACGTTTGCGCGGGGCGGGTCAGCACGGCATACGGAAACTGCAGCTCCCACGACATCAGCACGCGCCCGGCGGGCGTTTCGGTGAAGATCGCCGGCACGTGCTTCATGTCGCTGAACTGCACGTAGATCCGGGAGCCATCGTCGAATACCTGGGTCGGCTTCGCCTGATCCGCACCCGTGACTGTCCACCCGAAGTTGTACGCGCCGGCAGGACCGGCGGGTCCGCCGGGCGGCGGTGCGGCCGGCGCCACGGTGCGCGGGCGGGTGACCTGCGGCGCCGTCACGGTCAGGCTGGCGAACGGGTTGTACGCCTGTTGCGGCGGCGTGAAAGAGGGCGGAAGGATGGGCATGGGAGTATCCGGCGAATCCGCCATGGTACGGATCGCATCATAGACCTTGCGCGCATACGCGAGGCGCTTGTCGGGCGATGCGGAGTTGTACGCGCCGATCGCGTTCCAGTTGGGGCCGAGCTGGCGGATGTTTTGCGACAGGATCCATGCGCCCACATACGCGTTCGTGCACGGATCGAACAGGCTTTGCTGCGTGATGCCCTCGCGCGCGAGCGTCGGCAGCCACGTGCTGTTGATCTGCATCAGGCCGATGTCGGTCGTGCCGTTCGTGTTGGTGTTGACGGCGTTCGGGTTCATCCCCGATTCGACCTGCGCGATCCCGCGCATCAGGCTGACACTCACGTGCTGGAACGCGGCCGCGTCGTCGAGACAGTCGGCGCGGGCAATGCCGTGCATGGCGAGCGAAATCGCAATGACGGGCGCAATGTTCAGCGTTAAGTGGCGGATCGAACGGTAAATCTGACGCGGCATGGAAGGTTGGGGCGCATTCCGGGCGCCCGGTGCAAGGAAATCACGCAGACGCGAAGTGTGCCATAGCGCGCACGCAAATGGCTCACGTCAAACTTTCCTTTGCATTTGCGCGGCGCGTGCGTTGCGGCCAACCGGCGCCGGAACCGCTCACGTATTTGTATATAATAATCATTCTCATTTACAAGTGTGATCGCGCACCCGCGTTCGGAACCCGGCCATGTCCGCTGACAAGCTCCCTCTCTATCGCGAAATCGACTCCCTGTACGTCGGCCATCACGCGTGGCTGCGAGGCTGGCTGAGCCGGAAGCTCGGGTGCGCGCACCGCGCGGCCGATCTCGCACACGACACGTTCATGCGGCTGCTCGCGCGCGACGAGCCGATCGGCGCCGCCGAGCCGCGCGCGTTCCTGACGACGGTCGCGCAGCGCGTGCTGTACAACCACTGGCGTCGCGAGCAACTCGAGCGCGCGTATCTCGACGCGCTCGCGCTGCGTCCGGAGGAATGCGCGCCGTCACCGGAAGAGCGGGCGGTCGTGCTCGAGACGCTGCTCGAGATCGACAGGCTGCTCGACGGCCTGCCGGTCGCGGCCAAGCGTGCGTTCCTGCTGTCGCAGCTCGACGGGCTGACGCAGGCCGAGATCGCGGCCGAACTCGGCGTGTCGCTCGCGACGGTCAAGCGTCATCTCGTCAAGGCCGGTACGCAGTGCTTCTTCGCGATGGCGGCCTGACCGATGGCCGCATCGGGACAGCCGGCGATTCCGCCGCAGGTCGCGCAGCGCGCGGTCGAATGGTGGGTCGACCTTCAGGCCGGCCACGCGGACGCCGCGTTCGCGGCCGAGCTCGCGCGCTGGCGCGCGGCCGATGCGAGCCACGATGCCGCGTGGCGCCACATCGAAGCCGTGCACGGCAGGCTGAACCGGCTCGCGGCGGGCCTCGACACCCAGGCCGCGCGCGCGGCGCTGCTGCCGCCGCGTTCGGGCCGCCGCCGCGCGGCCGTCAAGGCGCTCGCGGTGTTGCTGTTCGCGGGTGGCGCGGCGTGGATGGCCGATCCGGCGCGACGCTGGGCGCTCTGGCAGGCGGACGTGCGCACCGCGGTCGGCGAACGGCGCACGGTGACGCTCGCTGACCGCACGGTCGTCGTGCTCGACACCGACACCGCGATCGACGTGCGCTTCGACGCGACGCAACGGCGCGTGCGCCTGCTGCGCGGCACGATCATGGTGACGAGTGGCCACGACGGACGCGCGGTCGCGCGCGAGCTCGTCGTCGCGACCGACGACGGCGAACTCCGTCCGCTCGGCACGCGTTTCTCGGTGCGGCAGCGCGACGGCGCGACCCGCGTCGACGTGTTTGCCGGCGCGGTGCGCGTGCAGCCGTATCACGCATCGGCGGGCACGCGCGTGATCGCGGCGGGCGAGGGCGCGGATTTCACGCGCGACACGATCGGCGCGAGCGCGCCGCTCGACGCATACGCAGCTGCGTGGACCGACGGGATGATCGTCGCGTCGGGGATGCGGCTCGCCGACCTCGTCGCCGAACTCGGCCGCTATCGCCGCGGCAGCCTGCGTTGCGACGCATCGGTGGCTGACCTGCGGGTGTCCGGCACGTTCCCGCTCGACGACGCCGACCGCATGCTCGACACGCTGAAGACGACGTTGCCGATCGACGTCACGTACGTCACCCGCTACTGGGCGACGGTGGTGCGCGCCCGTTTCTGAGCTCTCCGGAAAAATTCTTCGTCAGCGTGAGCTGTTTTCGACGTTCGCGTGACAAGGGTCATGAAAGCAGTACTGACCCATCGCCTAACGACACCTCGATCATGGCTTCCACCCGTCCTATCCGCCGATGCCGACCGGCCCCGGTCCGCTCCCTGCCGCCGTGCCCGCGCGCGGCCATGTCCGCCGTCTCGGCGCCACGCGGTCTCGCCCGCCGGCTGGCCGGTGCCGTCCTGCTGTCGGCGTTGCTGCCGTTGCCCGCGCTGGCCGACACCGACGCGTCGCCCGCGGCCGAGCAGCGCGCGTCGCGCCGGCAATACGACATTCCGGCCGGTTCGCTCGAACAGGCGCTGAACCGCTTCGGGCGCGACGCGGGCATCCTGCTCGCGTTTCCCGCCGATTTGACGGCCGGCCTCACGAGCGGCGGCGTGCACGGCCGCTTCGATGTCGACGGCGCGCTCGATCGCCTGCTCGCGGGCACGGGACTCGTCGCGGTCCGCCAGCCGAGCGGCGGCTATACGCTGCTGCATACCGGTAAAGCGACCGGCAAGACGGCCGCGCAGGCAGGCGAGGCCGGCGCCGAGCTGCCGACGATCGCGGTGCGCAGCAACGCAGTGCGCGCAGAGAGCTACCGGCAGCCGCAGCAGGCCGGCGTGCTGCGCTCGGACATCCCGCTGCTCGACACCGCGCAGGCCGTCGCCGTCGTGCCCGCGCAGGTGCTGCGCGACCAGCGGCCGGTCAATCTCGACGACGCGCTCGCGAACGTGAGCGGCATCACCCAGGGCAACACGCTTGCCGGCACGCAGGACACGATCATGAAGCGCGGCTTCGGCGGCAACCGCGACGGCTCGGTCATGCACAACGGGATGCCGATCGTGCAGGGCCGCTCGTTCAACGCGGCGGTCGACAGCGTCGAAGTGCTGAAGGGGCCGACGTCGCTGCTGTACGGGCTGATGGATCCGGGCGGCGTCGTCAACGTCGTCAGCAAGCAGCCGCTCCTCGCGCGCTACAACGCGCTGTCGGTCGGCGGCGCGACCTACGGCCATGGCAAGAACGGCGGCAACGCGACGCTCGACACGACCGGGCCCGTCGGCGATACGCGGCTCGCGTACCGGCTGATCGTCGACCAGTCGAACCAGCAATACTGGCGCAACTTCGGCGAATACCGGCAGACCTTCGTCGCGCCGTCGCTCGCGTGGTACGGGCGCGATACGCAGGTCGTGCTGTCCTACGAAGACCGGAAGTTCCATTCGCCGTTCGATCGCGGTACCGCGCTCGATCCGCGCACCAGCGCGCCGCTCGACATTCCCGCGCGGCGCCGACTCGACGAGCCGTTCAACAACATGGACGGCGAGTCGCATCTCGCGCAACTGTCGGTCGATCACCAGCTCAACGCGGACTGGAGCGCGCATTTCGGCTACAGCTACAACCGCGAGACCTACGACGCGAACCAGATCCGCATCACGGCCGTCGACCCCGTGACCGGCACGCTGACGCGCAGCAACGATGCGACGCACGGCGCGCTCAGCACCGACAGCTACGGCATTGCCTACGTGAACGGCAAGCTGACGCTCGCGGGAATGCGGCACGACGTGCAGTTCGGCGTCGACAGCGAATACCGCCGCATCTACCGCAAGGACATGCTGCGCCAGGCCGTGAAGACGCCGTTCAGCTATGTGGATCCCGTGTACGGATTGCTGCCGCCGTCGAGCACCGTGTCCGCGAGCGACAGCGACCAGACCGATACGCTGCACGACGCGTCGGTGTTCTTCCAGGACAGTATCCACGTGACCGACAAGTGGATCGTGTCGGGCGGGATGCGCTTCATCACGTACAACCAGGTCGCGGGCCGCGGCCGGCCGTTCAAGGCGAACACGGATCTGAGCGGCTCGAAATGGCTGCCGCGCGCGAGCGTCGTCTACAAGTGGAACGACGCGTTCTCGTTGTACGGCAGCTACTCGCAGTCGCTGAAACCGTCGTCGTCGATCGCGCCGATGACGGGCGGCTACGTGATCGACGGCGCGACGCCGCCGGAAGAGTCGACCGCGTGGGAAATGGGCGGCAAGCTCGACCTGCCGGGCGGCCTGTCGGGCACGCTCGCGCTGTTCAACATCGACAAGAAGAACGTGCTCGTGTCGCAGTTCAACGACACGACGAAGCTTACCGACTGGCGGACTTCCGGCAAGGCGCGTTCGCGCGGCATCGAGCTCGACCTGTCCGGCAAGCTCGGCGAACGCTGGAACGTGATCGCGAGCTATGCGTACATCGACGCGAAGACGACCGAGGATCCGCTCTACGCGGGCAACCAGCTGTGGAACGTCGCACGCCATACCGCGTCGCTTGCGGCCGTCTACGACGTCGGCACGCTCGCGGGCGGCGACGATTTGCGCATCGGTGCGGCCGCGCGCTACGTCGGCGCGCGGCCCGGCGATTCGGCGAACAGCTTCACGCTGCCGTCGTACGTGCTCGCCGATGCGTTCGCGACGTACGACACGCGGATCGGCAAGCAGAAGGTGTCGTTCCAGCTCAACGTGAAGAATCTCTTCAACCGAACCTACTACCCGTCGAGCGCGAACCGCTACTTCGTCGCGGTCGGCGATGCGCGGCAGGTGTCGCTGCTGACGACGCTGCAGTTCTGATGCCCGATTCATGCAACGGCCGTGCGATTCGGCATACGGCCATGGAGATCATTGAAATGAACAGGAATACGAAGCGTGAAAACGAACGCGTGCAGTCCCGCACGCGCAGGGGGGCAATGCGTGCTATTGCGGGTTCGGCAATCGCGCTTTGCGTCGGCGTCGCCGGCCTCACTTGCGTTACTGGACTTGTACCGGCCGCCGCGGCCGAAACGCAGCCCGACGTCACGCGCGTCGCGATGCTCGTGCAGCTCGGCGGGCCGAACCTGAAGGTCGACGAACGCGTCGGCGCACATCTCGAAACACGCGGCTATGCGGTGCGTTTCATCGATCAGGCCGCGACACCCGACGCCGCGCGCGATGCGGACATGGTCGTGATCTCGTCGACGGTGTCGGCGAAAAACGTTTCAGCGGGCTGGCGCACGCTCGACAAGCCGCTCGTGACCTGGGAAAACGACCTGCTCGACGATCTCGCGATGACGGGCAAGCGCCACGATGTCGATTTCGGCGAAACCGGCAAGGAACGCTACGTGTGGCTCGTCAATGCGCCGCATCCGATCGCGGCCGGGCTGCCGGCCGGTACGACGAACGTTTACGGCAAGCAGGCGCCGATGAGCTGGGGCAAGCCGGGGCTCGGCGCAAGCATCATCGCGACCGTGTACGGACAGCCGGACAAGGCCGCGATCTTCGCGTACGAGAAGGGCGCGACGATGGACTACGAATCGCTCGCGCCGGCGCGGCGCGTGATGTTCTTCCTCGACAACGACACGTTCGTGAACCTGTCGCCGGCCGGGCTCGCGCTGTTCGACGCGGCGGTCGACTGGGCGGCGGGGCGGCGCTGACTTCACGAATCCCGCCGCGCGACATCTTCGATCAGTTGTGCGAGCAGCCTCACCGGCTCTGCAAGGGTGCGTGCCGCGCGATGCACGAGCCCGATGTCGCGGTGGAACGTGTGATGTCCGAGATCAATTGCGCGTACGCCCGCGGGCCAGCGGCGATACGCGGCCGTCTGCGGCACGATCGCGACGCCGACTCCGTTCTCGACCAGCTTCACGATCGCCTCGAGCTCGTCGAGCTCGCACACTTCCCGCACGGCGACATGCATGCGCCGCAGAAACCGGTCCACCTGCCGGCCGCCGAACGATGCGCGGTCGTAGCGGATGAACGGCTGGTTCGATAGCAACGCCGTCCAGTCCTTTCCCTTTACGCCGCGCGGCACGATCAGCCGGAACGGCTCCTGCGAGAGCATCGTCCAGTGCAGGTCGCTCTGCAGCGCAAACGGCGGACGAATGATCGCGGCCATGTCGATTTCGCCCGCATCGACGAGGTTGACGAGCTCCATCGACAAGCCGGGAATCACGCGCGTGCGGCACGCGGGATGCTGCCGGTGGAATTCGGCGAGCGCGGCGGGCAGCAGCGCGCGTTGTACCGACGCGATCGCGCCGACGGTCACGCGGACCGCGGCAGGCGAGCCGGGCGCCGTCGAACTCAGGTTCTCGTAGAGACGGATCAGCTCCTGTGCCTGGGCAAGCACCTGATGTCCCATTTCGTTGAGCCGCGACGACCGTCCTTCGCGATCGAACAGTGCAAAGCCGAGTTCGGTCTCGAGACGCTGCATCTGCGCACTGACGGCGGCCTGCGTGAGGCCGACGCGGTTGCCGGCGGCGGCGAACGTACCCTCCCGGGCCACCGCGACGAGGGTTTTCAGTTCACGGATCATTCATCAATAAAATTTGTGAATTGCAAAATTATATATTGATTTTATTTTCGACTCTCGGTGCCTACCATGGCGTCACTTTCTGGCCGCGCGTGCCAAACGACGCCCGCCGCGCACGGTGTGCGGCGGATCGACCCATCTTGTATTTCCTGGAGACACCATGAGCCTTTCCCCGTTTCATCTTGCGATTCCCGTCTACGACCTGCCGGCCGCGCGTGATTTCTACGGCCGGATCTTCGGACTCGAAGAGGGGCGTTCCGGCACGCAGTGGGTCGACTTCGACTTTTATGGCCACCAGCTCGTGATTCACGAGCACCCGAAGACCGCGTCGCAGGAAAGCGTGCACTGCAACCCGGTCGACGGTCACGACGTGCCGGTGCCTCACTTCGGGATCGTGCTCGACTGGGCGCGCTGGGAGGCGCTCGCCGAGCGCCTGAAGTCGTTCGGCGTGACGTTCGTGATCGAGCCGTACGTCCGCTTCCAGGGGCAGGTCGGCGAGCAGGCGACGATGTTTTTCTTCGACCCGTGCGGCAACGCGCTCGAGTTCAAGGCGTTCAAGGACATCGGCCAGCTGTTCGCGAAGTAACGGAGCGGGAGGGTGCCGCTGCGCCGGTGCCGTTTCAAAAAGGGGCAGGAAAAGCCTTCGGAACGGCACGCTGCGGCGCGGGGTGCCGTTGGCAGTAGCGCCGCGCGACGCATACTACGGCGGCGGTGCGAAGGGTTATACGGACTGGCCTGTCAGCGCCGTTTGAAATTGAATGCGAGAATGCGGCGTTCGGCCGGGCTGCACCGGGGCGCGCGCAAGCGCTGTGTCGCATGCGCAGCGCAGCGGCGGCGCGCATGCCGCACGGCCAGCACCGCGTCACACGGCACCCGTCCGTGTATGCCGTTTTCCAGGGAACCCGTATGGACAGTCACATCGCTCCGGTGGAGCTGAAGAAAGCCTACCGTCTCCTCAACCACGGCCCGACCGTGCTCGTGTCGGCGCGTCATGGCGGCACTGACAACGTGATGGCCGCCGCGTGGGCCTGTGCGCTCGACTTCACGCCGCCGAAGCTGACGGTCGTGCTCGACAAGAGCGCGAAGACCCGCGAACTCGTCGAGCGCAGCGGCACGTTCGTGATCCAGATCCCGACCGCCGCGCAGTTGACGCTCACGCATGCGGTCGGCAGCCACAGCCTCGCCGACCGGCCGGACAAGCTGCGCGAAGCCGGCGTGACGCTGTTCGGCATCGAAGGCCATGACCTGCCGTTCGTCGCCGGCTGCTCGGGCTGGCTCGCGTGCCGGTTGATTCCGGAGCAGCACAACCAGCAGACGTACGACCTGTTCATCGGCGAGGTCGTCGGCGCGTGGTCCGACACGCGCGTGTTCAACGACGGCCACTGGCATTTCGAAGCGGCCGATCCGGCATTGCGCAGCCTGCATTACATCGCGGGCGGTAACTTCTATGCGATCGGCGAGCCGCTGTCGGTCGATGCCGTGAAGCCGCCCGCAGCGTGACAGACCGGGCGCGGCAACGCAGTCCCGGTCGCGTAACGCCGGGTTCTCCGCGCGCCGCGCCCATCTGCCATCGCGTCGGTTCCGCCGTGGTCCCGCATGCCTGCGCGGAGCTGACCGCGCTCACTTCAATTCCCGCAACATCAACTCCACGAACGCTTCCGCGACACGCGGCAGCGTACGTCCGCGTTTGCGGATCAGCGCGATCGGGCGCACGAACGCGGGATCGTCGATCGGTTTCGCGACGAGCGCCGGTTCGGTCAGCACTTCGCGCGCCGTCGCGGGCAGGATCGTCACGCCGAGCCCGCCGCGCACCATCGCGACGGCCGTCGTCATGTAGGTCGGCTCGCACGCGATGTCCGGCTCGCAGCCGGCCGCGTCGAGGGCCGCATCGACGACGCTGCGCACGCTGGTGCCTTGCGCGGTCAGCACGAGCGGCTCGCGCGCGACGTCGGCGGCCGTGACGCGGCGCTTGCGCGCCAGCGCGTGATCCTTCGGGCAGACGGCGACCAGCCGGTCCGAGCCCGCATACAGCACCTCGAGCGACGCATCGAACGCGTCGCCGCCCGTCAGGCCGAGATCCGCTTCCTCGTTGCGCACGAGCGACGTGACGAGACTCGCGACGCCGTCGCGAATCTGGAAGCCGGCAAGCGGCACTTCCCGCCTGAATGCCTGGATCAGGTCCGGCAGCGCGCTCGACGCGAACGTCGGCAGGCACGCGAGCCGCACGGTGCCGCTCGATCCTTCGCCGAGCGCGCGCGCGTCGCGCAGCACGCGCTCCATGTCGTCGAGCGAACGCTGCAGCAGCGGCAGCAGCTCACGGCCCGTCTGTGTCAGCGCGACGCTGCGGCTGTTGCGGTCGAACAGCCGCGCGCCGACGATCTCCTCCAGCCGCCGGATCTGCACGGTCAGCGCCGGCTGCGACAAATGGAGGCGCGCGGCGGCGCGCGTGAAGTTGCCGGCGTGCGCGACCGTGACGAACGCGCGAATATCGCGAAGATTCAGATCCATAACGGCTTGTAATTGCTGCGATCAAATCATTTCAATTGTGCTATCGCTGCGCCGACCTTACGCTCGTCTCCAACAAAAGACAATGGTTGGAGACAAGGATGCTGCCACTACTCGGGCTCGTCACGATCGCCGTCCTGCTCGGCGCGATCCTGTCGAAGCGGATGTCGCCGCTCGTCGCGCTGATCGTCGTGCCGATCGCGGCATCGCTGATCGGCGGCTTCGGGCTGCAGACCAGCAAGTTCGTCGTCGACGGGCTGAAAAGCCTCGCGCCGGTCGTCGGCATGTTCGTGTTCGCGATCCTCTATTTCGGCACGATCACCGACGCCGGCACGCTCGATCCGATCATCGACCGCATCCTGCGCGCGGTCGGCACGCGGCCGACGCGCATCGTGGTGGGCACGACGCTGCTCGCACTGCTGATCCATCTCGACGGCTCGGGCGCCGTGTGCTTCCTTGTGACGATTCCGGCGGTGCTGCCGCTCTACGACCGACTGAAGATGGACCGGCGCGTGCTGGCCGCGGCCGTGTCGATGGCGGCCGGCATCAATTTCCTGCCGTGGACGGGGCCGATGATCCGCGCGTCGGCGTCGTTGCACCTGCCGGTGTCGGCGCTGTTCAATCCGCTGATTCCGGTGCAGGCGATCGGCCTCGTGTTCGTGTTCGGCGCCGCATACTGGCTCGGCCGCCGCGAGGAGAAGCGCCTCGGCATTGCGCGGCACGACGCGTCGATCCCGCTGCCGGCGCGCGAGCTGACGCCGGAAGAGCAGGCGCTGCGCCGGCCGCGCAACTTCTGGTTCAACCTCGTGCTGACGCTCGTCGTGCTCGGCACGATGGTCGTGATGGGCGAGAAGATCCCGCCGGCGATCATGTTCATGGTCGGGCTGTGCATCGCGCTGATGGTCAACTATCCGGACGTGGACATGCAGAGGAAGCGCATCGACGCGCATGCACGCGCCGCGCTGATGATGGCGGGCATCCTGCTCGCGGCCGGCGTGTTCACCGGGATCATGCAGGGCAGCGGGATGCTGAAGGCGATGGCGCAGGCCGCGGTCGGCTTCGTGCCGCCGTCGATGGCCGGCCACATCCCGGTCGCGCTCGGGCTGCTGTCGATGCCGCTCAGCATGGTGTTCGATCCCGATTCGTTCTACTTCGGCGTGCTGCCGGTGATCGCCGAGGTGGCCGGCCAGCTCGGCGTGCCGGCCGTGCACGTCGGGCAGGCGGCGCTGCTCGGCCAGATGACGACGGGGTTTCCCGTCAGTCCGCTGACGCCCGCGACGTTCCTCGTCGTCGGCCTGTGCGGGATCGAGCTCGCCGAGCACCAGAAATTCACGTTCCCGCTGCTGTTCGGCGCGTCGATCGTCATGACGGTCGCGTGCGTCGTGCTGGGAATCTTCTCGTTGTGAGTGTTACCCGATGACGGTGCAGTGATGACGGCAATGCAACACGGAAAGCGCGTGCGCATCGGCGCGGGCGCAGGCTACTCGGGCGACCGGATCGAACCGGCCGTCGAACTCGCCGAATACGGCCAGCTCGACTACCTGGTGTTCGAATGCCTCGCGGAACGCACGATCGCGATCGCGCAGCACGCGAAGCGCAAGGATCCGGCGCTCGGCTACGATCCGCTGCTCGACGCGCGAATGCGGGCCGTGCTGCCCGTTGCCGTACCCAGGCGCGTGCGCATCGTGTCGAACATGGGCGCCGCGAATCCGCATGCGGCCGCGCGCAGGACCGCGCAGATCGCGCAGTCGCTCGGTTTCGGCGGGTTGAAGATCGCGGCGGTCGGCGGCGACGACGTGCTCGACGTCGTGCTGCAAGGGCAGTTCCGTTTCGTGGAAACCGGTGACGACGTTGCCGCGTATCGCGACCGCATCGTGTCGGCGAACGCGTACCTCGGCGCCGAGCCGATCGTCGACGCGCTCGCGGCCGGCGCGGACATCGTGCTGACGGGGCGCGTCGCGGACCCGTCGCTGTTCGCCGCGCCGCTCATTCATGAATTCGGCTGGCGCATGGACGACTGGCACACGCTCGGGCAGGCGACCGTCGTCGGCCATTTGCTCGAATGCGCGGGGCAGGTGACAGGCGGCTATTTCGCCGATCCCGGCTACAAGGACGTGCCGAATCTCGCGCGGCTCGGCTTCCCGATCGGTGAGGTCGCCGCGGACGGGGAGGTC
The DNA here is from genome assembly GCF_053427715.1 of Burkholderia sp. MR1-5-21. Taxonomy (NCBI): domain Bacteria; kingdom Pseudomonadati; phylum Pseudomonadota; class Betaproteobacteria; order Burkholderiales; family Burkholderiaceae; genus Burkholderia; species Burkholderia sp. MR1-5-21. The sequence continues at coordinate 47,259 of NZ_JBSAXD010000039.1, read as the reverse complement.
GTGATCACGAAGGTGCCGCACGCGGGCGGCCGCGTGAGCGCGGCGACCTGCAAGGAACAGCTGCTCTACGAGATTCATGATCCGGCCAGCTATCTGCAGCCGGACGTCGTCGCGGATTTCAGCGGCGTCGACGTGACGGAGGAGGCGCCGGACCGCGTGCGCGTGACGGGCGGGCGCGGCGCCGCGCGGCCGGACACGCTGAAGGTGTCGGTCGCGTATGCGGATGGCTTCATCGGCGAAGGGCAGATTTCGTATGGCGGCCCGGGCGCGCTCGCGCGGGCGCGCGTCGCGCTCGACATCGTCCGCGAGCGCCTCGCGTTGACCGGCGTGGCTGCGAGCGAGTTGCGCTTCGACCTGATCGGTGTGGATTCGCTGTACGGCGGCACCGCGGTGGCCGAGCCCGGCGAGCCGGCCGAAGTGCGCGTGCGGGTGGCCGGGCGCGCGGCGACCGCCGACGAAGCGCTGCGGATCGGCAACGAGGTCGAGACGCTCTATACCAACGGCCCGGCGGGCGGCGGCGGGGTCGTCAAGGCGACGCGCGAAGTGATCGCGGTGCAGTCGGTGCTGTTGCCGCGCACGGCCGTCACGCCGTCGTTCTCGTTCGTGGAGGCTTGACATGAAGCTGCGGGAACTTGCGCATTCGCGCACCGGCGACAAGGGCAACACGCTGAACGTGTCGGTGATCTGCCACGATCCGCGTCACTACGATCATCTGCGCACGCACCTGACCGCCGACGCGGTCAAGGCGTGGCTTGCCGACATCGTGCACGGCGACGTCGTGCGTCACGAGCTGCCGAAGCTGGCCGCGTTCAACTTCGTGCTCGGCGCGGCGCTCGGCGGCGGCGTCACGCGTTCGCTCGCGCTCGATGCGCACGGCAAGTCGGTCAGCTCGGCCTTGCTCGCGATCGATGTGCCGGCGCCGGCGTAAGCGGCCGATCGATCGGCCGCGTCGACCGACGCATCGCCGCGCCGCCGCAGGTCACGGAATCAGCAGCTCGCGGCGTCCGTCCGGATGCTCGATGCGTTCGCCCGTCATGCGCAGGCGCTGATCCGCGCGGTAGTCGTAGACGGCGCGCGATGCGGCGATCTGAGCGAAATCGAGTTCGACCGTATGGCGCGATTCGATGTTGGCGGCTTCGAACAGCAGGTGTCCGAACGGATCGGCAGCGAGGCTGCCGCCGGCGAACACGACGTCGTGCACGCTGTCGCCGACGCGGTTGGCGACGACCGCGAACACCTGGTTCTCCATCGCGCGCGCGGTGACGGACGTGCGGTGGACGTGGCGGTACGGTTCCATGTTGCCGTCGGTCACGAGAATCAGCTCGGCGCCGAGTTCGGCGAGCGCGCGCCCGCTTTCCGGGAATTCGCTGTCGTAGCAGATCAGCAGGCCGATGCGCACGCCGCGCCAGGCGACGGTCGCGTAGCGGTCGCCGGGCAGCACGACGCCACGCTCGCTGACCCACAGGTGGGTCTTGCGATAGCGGAGCGCGATGCCGTCCGGGGTGACGAACACCGTCGTGTTGTAGTACCGGCCGCCGTCGTTCTCGATCAGTCCGACGACTGCCGCGACGTCGCGCGCCCGCGCGGCGGCCACGACTGCGCTGACGCTCGGGCCGTCGAGCGGCTCGGCCACGGCCGCGAGGTTGCCGGGATCGAGGAAGCCGGTGAGCTGCGCCTCGGGAAACATCACGATGTCGGTGCCGGGCGCGCAGGTGGCGATGGTGTCGAGCGTGCGCTCGAGGTTGTAGCGCGTGTCGCCGTCGCGACCCGCGAGCTGGTTGATGTCGACTTTCAGTTTCATTGGCGGGATTCGGGTGGGTGAGCCGGCCGGAACGGGCGCCGGGAACGGATTGCAGGACGGGGCCAGTATGCGCCGAACCATGGAAATTCCCATCCCGCCGATGCGTTAACCCGTTGGGGGTATTGATTGGCCGCCGGTCGGCACGTCACGGCAGTCGCAGCGGATTGCGCCGCGCGCACGTGCTCACCCGTCGATCTGCGCCTTCATGAACAGCGAAAACAGTTCCGACTGCGAGTTGACGTTCAGTTTTCCGTAGATGTTCCGGCGATGGACCTTGACCGTTTCGGCGGAGATCGCGAGCTTGCCGGCCACTTCCTTGTTGGAGCGGCCGCTGAGGATCAGCCGCACGACGTCGAGCTCGCGCGCGGTGAGCGGCGTGCCGAGCCGTTCCATCGCCTGTTCGAACCCGCCCCGGGCGCCGGACGCGCGCGCCGGCGCGTGCTCGGCCGGCGCCCGTTCGAATGCGAGGCGCTGGCGCATCAGCGCGGACACCCACGGCCGCATCAGGTCGAGCAGCGCGACCTGCTCGGGGCTGAAGCGCCGCTTGCTGCCGAGCGACATGCACAGCGTGCGCGTGTCGTCGAGCCGGACGTTGTACTGGACTTCGTCTTCGACGACGTTGTGCGTGAAGTACAGCGTGTAGTAGTCGGAGTCGCGGAAGCATTCGGGGGCGACGTCGGACAGCCGGAACAGCCCGCTTTGCGGCGCCTCGCGGTTCGCGATGTAGAACGGGTCCAGCAGGTACAGCCCCTGCACGTAGTCGCGAAAGAGCGGGTCGGGTCCGCCGCCTTCGTACGGGCATTCGGCGAACACTTGCGGGCGGCCGTCGCTGAACACCAGCACGACCCAGCTGTCGACCGGTACGTACTCCTCGATTTGCCGGATCAGCGCGAGCCAGAAGCCTGGCTGGTCGAGCGACTCGACGAGCCGGCCGATCGAGCGGTGCCATGCGACGTCCTGCAACGTGAGGTTCATGCGGGTTTCCGTGTCGGGTATGCGTATTGGCGGGGCGGGCGGAATCGAAGATCGAGATCCTACCGCCGACCGGTCGGGCTGGCGAGGCTCGCCGTCACCGATGCAGGAGGTGCATGATGGCCGCCTGTTCGCCGGTATAGCGACTAATATGAAATGATCGGCGAGCAGCCGCACAGGTATCGTGCGGTGCGGCGCGCCGCGGCGCCTTCGTCGCGGATGCCCTTGAACGCCGGAAGGAGGGGCGGGAAATGCGGCGAATCTACGTGCTGTTGCCCAATGCGAAGAGCGCGACGCACATCATCAACGAATTATTGCTCAGACGAGTCGAATGGCGGCATGTCCACGTGCTCGCGGCGCCGGGCATCCAGACCGAAAACCTGCCGCAAGCGACGCTCGCGCAGCGCAGCGACCTGCTGCCGGCGCTGGCGCGTGGCACCGCGGTCGGCTGGTTCACGGGGATGGTGGTCGGGCTCCTCGCGCTCGTGTTCCATCCCGAGGGACTCAAGATCGCGGCGGGCGCCGTCGTACTGATCACGCTGATCAGCGCCGGATTCGGCGCGTGGACCGCGACGATGATCGGCGTCAACGTGCCGAATACGCGGCTCAAGCGCTTCGAAGCGGCGGTCGAGAAGGGCGAGCTGCTGATGATGGTGGACGTGAAGACCGATCGCGTCGACGAAATCGAGGCGCTGATCAAGAAGCACCATCCGGAAGCGGACGTCGAAGGACACGATCCGACGATTCCGGCGTTTCCTTGAACGCAGCGGCGCTGCGGATGACGGGCCTCTGAAGGCGCAGCGCGCCGAGTTTCGAGCCGATTCCGCCGACGTCGTGACAACTGCCGGTCCGCCCGGCGCGTGACGGCGCGCGCCGGGTGCGATGTTGCGTCTTGCGTTTGCGCCTGTTCGCGGGTCGAACGTGCCGCGATGGCCGATCCGCCGGCCCGCGCGATCGCTCCAGCATACGAATCATTGCGCGGCCCATCCGGCCGCGCCGGCCGCCGCTGCGCGCGGTTGATCTGTCACTCCATCCTGATAAGCTATCGCGATTCCGAGATGGAGAAGTCGATGACTCCCAGCGCCAAAACAACAACAGCAACGACATCCCCCCTGACGGGCCCCCAACTTGACAGCCTGATGGATCGGCTCGAAGCCGATCTCGAGGAAAGCGATTCGAGCCGCGCGAGCGACCTGCCGACCCGGCTGCGCGCTCAGCCATTGCGCGCGCATTCGCTCGACGCGATCGCGCGCCTGCACACGCTCTGGATGCATGCCGGCGATCCGGCCGCCGCGCGCGCCGTGATCGATGTCGACGGCGCGAGCGTGCACGATGCGGCGCCGTACGATGCACAGCCCGATATCCGGATGCAGCTTGCGCTGTACCGGCTGCAGATTGCCCATCACCTCGGCGAGGGCGAGGCCGTCGCGCACGCGATCGGCGAGATGCACGGCGTCGTGCGCACGTCGCCGGCGCTCGATGCGGAACGCTACCGGCGGCTGCGCATCTTCGACGCGCTGGAACGCGACGGCGCGGTGCACGCGCTCGACACGATCGAACTGCGGCATGCGCTGAATAGCGCGGCGCCGGCGCGCGGCGCGTTTCGCGCGTGGGACGAAGCGGACCGCCAATGCCGCCGCGCGTGGGCGCTCGAGCGTCTCGGCCGGACCGACGACGCACGCATCGCGGCGCAAGCCGCCGTGGCCGCGATCGCGTCGCCTGCCGCCGGCCAGGACATCGACGTGTATGACTGGCTGCGGGTCGGAGACGCCATCATCGAGATCGCGCCGCAGCAGCTCGATACGGTGCGCGACGCCGTGTCGTCGCGCGTCGCCGGCTGGGCGCTGCCGCCGCGCCGCGAGGTCGAAGTGCGGCTCGCACGGCTCGCCGCGCGTGCAAGTCATGCGCAGGGCGATCTCGACGGCGCGCTCGCGCAGTGCGAGCTCGCACGGCACAGCCTCGAATCCGACGGCGGAGACGATTTCATCGAATACGAGCTGCCGTGGCTGCTCGACGCGGGCCGCACAGACGAAGCGGGGCGTCGTGCGTTCTTCCACGTGTACCAGGTCGAAAGCACGACCCTCGACAGCGTCGCGCGCATCATTCAAGCGCGTCTCGCCGAGCCGGCCGACACGTCGGTCTGGTGGCCGCTGTGCATGATGCGCGCGGGCGGCTTCGAGCCGACGTTCGAGCGGCTCGTCGCGTTCGGCGCCGCGCGGCGCGAGGACGTCGCCGCGCGATCGCCGGCGCATGCCGAGATCTTCGCCGCGATCGGCAAGCTCGACGGCGACGCGTTGCGGCATGCGGTGCGCGATGCCGCGCGCGCGGTCGCGGAACGGCGCGCGCCGGGCCATCCGTGGATCGCGCGGCTCGCCGCCGTCTACGACGGAGAAGCCGGCCGCATCGATGCGACGACCCAGGCGGCGCGGCTGCTCGCGGCCTCGCAGGAAGGCGAGATGAGCGACAACCGCACCGCGAACATGCTGACCGTCACGCGGATACGCGCGCTCGGCGTTGCCGCCGCGATGAAGCTGCCGCCGCCGTCGCTGCCGAGCGGGCTCTGGAGCTATGCGTTCGCATGCGGGATCGACGACGCGGTCGAGGAAGCGATCGAAGGCCTGCCGGCGGCGGAACAGGAGCCGGTGCGCGCCGATTTCGAGCGGCTGCAGATCGCCGTGTACGAGCAGGGCCGTGCGTGCATGGAACGCTTCTTCGCGACCGGAAAAGGACACCCGTACGATGCGTGCGCGCATCTGTACTCGATGCTCTGCAACAACCTCGCGATCCTCTATCGCGGCGAGGAGCGCTACGACGAGGCGCTCGAGCTGCACCGCAACGGCATCGGGGCGAGCCCGTTTGCCGAGCATTACGACGGCGTCCGCTACGTGCTCGCGTGCCAGCGCAAGGACGCGGAAATGCTTGACGCCGCGGAGCAGCTTTGGCATTACGCGGCCGAGTACGGCTACAGCCGGCACGAACCGAACTGGTACGTGCGCGACGTGGTGCGCGCGCTGAACCGGCTCGAGCGCCACAACGAAATGCCGATCTGGCTCGAGCGCCTCGTCGGCTGGCAACGCGAGAACGACCAGAACGACGGGAGCCTGCCCGGCGAAGCGCTCGTCGCGCGCCTCGTGTTCGCGACCTACATGGCGAAGTCCAATCCGGATCAGGCGGCGGCGCTGTACGACGCCGCACGGCCGCAGTTCGACGCGTCGACCGATCCCGACGTGCTGGTCCGGGCCGGCGACGCAGCCTACGCGCTGCACCGCGCGGCCGATACCAAGGAATACTACGAGCGCGCGATCGTGTCGAACATGCATGCGGAAACGCCGATCGACCTCGACATCGACGAGATCGGCGACCGGATTCATTCGTTCCCCGAACATCAACCGGAGCCGGACCCGCAAGCGGCCGCCGCGCCGCAAAAGCGCTGGTGGAAGTTCTGGCAATGACGGCCGCCGCTCGCCGTTCCGGCTACGCGCCGCGCAACGCGCTGAACGCCGACGCGCTGAAAGCCGCGATCGCGGCGCGCAGCGACGCGCGCGGCGATGACGACGCGGTGCGCGCGTGGCTGCTCAATCACTTCTACCGTCACGTCGTCGCGAACTTCGAGCCGGCGCGTCGGATCGCATCGCTCGACGATGCGCGTCGCGCGCTCGGCCAGGCCACGCCGCCGGCGTGGGTCGTCAAGCGCTTCGGTCCTGCCGCGAAGGCGGGGGGCGCCGCGGCCGGGGACGATCTCGCGCCGGTCGTCTGGGTCGACCCGGCCGGTCCGCCGTTGCTCGCGCTCGAGGCGAAGCTCGTCGAATTCCTCGAGTCGCGCAAGGGGACCGGGCTCGACGGCAAGCTCGACCGGATCAACTGTCCGCAGGCGCTCGCGCAGTGGGAGCGGGAGCACGCGGAGATGGAGGCGCGCATCGCGCGCGGCTGGCGCGAGAGCCAGCCGGACGCGCTGCGCGAGTGGCTCGACACGGCCAACGGCCGCTTCGTCGAATTCCTGCCGGACAGCGCGCTGCTGCGCGACGAGATGGCGTTCGAAAGCTACGTGATGCGGCATTGCCTCGGTCAGTTCGCCGACCGGCGCGCACTGACGGGCGGCTACGGCGAGCGGTACGCGCAAGCGATCGAGGCGCGCAAGCTGCGCCTGCTGAGCTTTCGGGATCCGAACGGTCAGCCGCACATCACGGTCAGCGTCGCCGTGCGCGCGGACGGCGGGCTCGACGTCGATCAGGTCAAGGGCAAGCAGAACCGGCCGCCGATCGAACGCTATATCGACGACGTGCTCGCCTGCCTGAATGTGCTCTGCACGAGCGACCATACGCCGCCCGACTGCGTCGCGATCGGCGTCGTCCATACGCCGTCGGGCTGGCAGCGGATCGAGGACGTGACGGACGCGGCATCGCAGGCGCGGCTCGTCGGCCGCTATCCGCAACTGTTCGGCCGGCTCGCCGCGCCGACGCCGACCGTCGAATGGCTCGTCGCCGCCCGGCAGCCCGAACTGCTGTCCGCGCGGTCGCCGCGCTCCGCGTCCGTGCGTTATGCGGTGCGCGCGGTGCTGGCACCGGCTGCGCCGAACGCCGGGCCCGCGGCTTCGGATACCGCGCCTGCCGCGTTCGCAACCGAAGACGTGCGGTGGCCGGGATGCGACGCGTCGCATGTCGGCGCAGCCGGCGAGTGATGGACGCGTTGCCATGACATTCAAGCTCATCGTTGCGCTCTTCGTGCTTTGGCGCATCGTCCGCTATATCCGCCGCCGCCGCGCGGGCCGCCCCGCATTGTCCGCGCGCAAGCACTGGGCGCTGCTGCTTGCGCATCCGTACGTCGACGCGACGGCGTTCTCGGGTTTCAGCTTCGCGGACACGAACCACCTCGGCGACGACAGGCGCAAGTTCCTGCGTGCGCAGACGCTGCATCAGATGGAGCTGCGCACCGACGCCACCGACGACGACGCGCGCGCGCATCTTGCGCGCGTGCTCGAACCGCAATGGTTCCGCGCGGACCTGCATGCGCTGCAGCCGACCGACGATCCGCGCGCGGCGCTCGCGTTCGCGTGCGCGCGGATGGCGTTCTTCGCGCGCGTCGCGATGCTGATGGGGTGGGCCGATCAGGACAGCGCATGGCGCGTGCTGCTGCTGAACGCGCAACGTGCGCAGGACTGCTTCGATAGCTGGGACGACTTCGGCCGGGCGTTCATCGCCGGCCGCCGGCAATGGGTGGCCGGGTTCCGCGCCGACCCGTTCGGCAAGGCGTTCGACGACGACGCGCTGCAGCGCTGGCTCGCGCCGCGCGATGGCGCATGGGGGCAGGCCGCATGGCCGGGGCTCGCCGCGTTCAGCCCGGAGCGCGTTGCGCCGGCTGCGTGATGCCGCTGGCGACGCAATGACGGAACGAAGCAACGAAGCAACGAAGCAACGAAGCAACGAAGCAACGAAGCAACGAAGCAACGACACGACGACACGACGACACGACGACACGACGACACGACGACACGACGACAACCGCCCACCTGTTCAATTCAAATGCCCTCGACCTACCGCTACATCAGCCGAGCGCTGGCGATCGCTGCCTGCGGGCTGTTCGCCGCGCTGCCGGCCCGCTCCGCGCCTGCGTCCGGCGCGGCACCCACCGACCGCCTGCTGCAGGCGTTCATCCGCGACAACTACGGCGCCTGGCGTGCCGACCGCAAGGGCTGGCAGCAGGACCAGGACGACTTCATCTACCAGTCGTGCGGATCGCTTCGCGTCGCCACGCCGGACGGCTCGCGCTACCTGCTTGCCATGTGCGGCGAGACCGTCGAGAGCGTGCAGAACGGGACGCCGGGGATGGACTCCGACGCGACGCCCGGCACGATCGACCTGTATGTGCTGAAGCCCGTGCAGGATGGCAAGGGGCTCGAGCCGGTGCTGAAGAAGACGGACATCGCGTCCGGCAAGCGCGGCGAGCCGGGCCGGGTCAGCATCGAGCGCCTCGGTCCGCATCTGTTCGGTTTCGTCATCGGCGACGGCGTGATGCTGCAAGGCTATCTGCAGAGCATGCGCGCGATCTGGCTGCCGCACGGCAATGCGCTCGTGCTGGCCGCGCCGCGCATCAACGACGCGCTCGACAACACGGGCTCGGACGAATGCGAGAACGCGAAGGCCCGCTGCGAAGTCCGCAATTTCAAGATCGTCCCCGACACGACCGGCACGGACGACGTCTACCCGTTGATCGTCACCGAAACCGGCACGCGCGGGAACAAGGACATCGACGCGCGCTACGTCGTCAGATTCGATGTCGCGCGCGGACGCTACATCGTGCCGAAAGCGTTGCGGGAAGGGTACTGAAGCGCCGCGCGCCGCTCGGGAGGCGGCGCGCGGGTGACGGGTGAATGGCGGAAGCGGCTGGCGGCACGCGCCGCGCGCGCATCACACGTACAGGTAGCGGACGAGGTGGAAGAACACCGGCGCCGCGAAGCAGATCGAATCGACGCGATCGAGCATCCCGCCGTGGCCCGCGATCATCGAGCCCCAGTCCTTCGTACCGAGCGAGCGCTTGACGGCCGACAGCACGAGCCCGCCGACGAAGCCCGCGATGACGATCGCGAGCGAGATCCCGAACGCCGCGCCGAAGCTGAACGGCGTCACGCGATACAGCGCCGCGCCGCACAGCGTCGCAAGCAGGCCGCCGCCGATGAAGCCCTCGATCGTCTTCGACGGCGACAGCTGCGGCGCGATCTTGCGGCGTCCGAACAGCTTGCCGACCACGTACTGCAGCACGTCGCTGATCTGCACGACGACGAGGAAGAAGAACAGCAGCAGCGCGTTCTGTCCCGCGTAGTGCGGAATGTCGAGGATCAGCACCGCGGGCGCGTGACTCAACCCGTACACGCACACCATCAGCGCCCAGTTGATCTTCGCGTTGCGGCTCAGGAATTCGCGCGTGTCCTGCGTGAGCGCCGACACGAGCGACATCGCGAAGAACAGGTGCACGGGCACGAAGATCGAATACATCCCGTACCAGTTGATCCCGAGCAGCAGGTATTGCACCGGAATCGCGACGAAGAACGCGATGAACAGCGTCGTGTGGTCGCTCGCGGTGGTCGGCGTGAGCGTGATGAACTCGCGCAGCGTCAGGTACGACAGCACGGCGAACACGAGATAGGTGACGTTGTTGCCGAGGCCGATCGCGATCACCATCACCGCGATCATCGCCCACCACGCACGGATGCGCTGGTTCAGGTTGACGATCGTTGCGCTATTGCCGCCGCTGCGTGCGCCGAGGATCGCGCCGATCACGGTCGCGACGGCCAGCAGCGCCGTGACGCCGCCGACCAGTTCCCAGAAAAGAGTTCGCATGTCGATGTCCGGATGAGGAGGGAAGCGCCGCGCTCAGCCTGCCGGGCGGTGCGGCGCGAGCGCGACGATCGCGTTGCGCATGCGGGCGAGGAACGACGCCTTGTCTTCCTGCTCGCCGCGCGCCTCGTTCGCGCCGAAGTGCACCTTGCAGATCAGGGGCACCGGCCAGATCGCGCCTTTCGGCATGATGCGCTGCAGGTTCTCGAGATAGACGGGCGCGAGCGCGACGTTCGGGAATTCGCTCGCGAGATGGAACAGCCCGCTCTTGAACGGCTGCGGCAGCGCGTCCGCGCCGCGCGTGCCTTCGGGAAAGATGATGATCGAGTGACCTTCCTTCAGCGCGTCGCGCACGGGATCGAGTGGATCGCCGCCGGATTCGCGGTGTCGGTCGATCAGCACGACGTTCAGCAGGTTCTGCGCGATGTGGCGCTTCAGGTCGCCGCTGTCCCAGTAGTCGCGCGCGGCGACGGGCCGCACGACCGCGCGCACGTTGCGCGGCAGCGCGGCGAGGATCGCGAGCGTGTCGACGTGGCTCGTATGGTTCGAGAAATAGATCTTTTGCGTCGGGGACGGCGGCGCCTGGTGCCAGACCGGATACGCGCCCGCGACGAGCCGCACGATCGTCAGCAGGAAATCGCGCTGCCACACATGCAGGATGTTCATCGGCGGCACGCCTCCTGTTCGCATGCCCGCTGCGCCGCGCGTGCGCGGCGGACGGGTTCCCGGAATGCCGGCGCGGCACGCTGCGCGTCGGACGGCCCATGTTTAAATTTTTTCAAATTCGTGAATGCCTGTCGCAGGTCCGCGATAATCGGCCGAATAATCGGCGAGCGTCGCGATGACCGGTGTGAATGGCCGCTATTGCACGAGCGCGCGAATACAATTCGAAAAGATTCCTTAATGCATTCGGGCCAGCGGATTATCGCGAGTTTCCGGGAAAAACGCCAGATTGCCGCGCGGCGCCTGCCCGGCAGGCATGAGGCGGGCGTTCAGCCGTACGCTTGACGCGTCCATGCCGCTCGGCGACGATGATGGCCGTTCAATGACATCCTGCGTTCCGCCGGCGGGGCACGGCCCGCGGAAACGCATCAGCCTTTCGTGCGAATAAAACGATGAGCCTCTACGCACTCAAACCCAAATTCCAGGACCGCCTGCGCCCGTTCGCCAATTCGCTTGCCGAGCGCGGCGTCACCGCGAACCAGGTCACGCTGTTCGCGGCCGGCGGCTCGATCGTCGTCGGCGCGCTCGCCGGGCTCGGCGTGTTCGCGCGGGCGCTGTTCCTGCTGATTCCGCTGTGGCTGTTCGCCCGGATGGCGCTCAACGCGATCGACGGGATGCTCGCGCGCGAGCACGGCCAGAAGAGCACGCTCGGCGCGTACCTGAACGAGCTCGGCGACGTCGTGTCGGACATCGCGCTCGTGCTGCCGTTTCTCGCGGTGCCGGCGTTCACGCAGGCGGACGTCTGGCTGTTCGCGCTGCTCGCGGTCGTCGTCGAATGCGCGGGGCTGATCGGCCCGCTCGTCGGCGCGAGCCGCCGCTACGACGGTCCGTTCGGCAAGAGCGACCGGGCGCTCGCGCTCGGCGCGTTCGCGCTGTGGATCGGCGTCGGGCTGCCGGCGGGCAGCGTCGCCGCGTGGCTGTGGCGGCTGCTGATCGTGCTGTCGATGGTGACCGTGGCGCGCCGCGTGCAGGCCGGCATCCGCGAAGCGGGCGGCTGACGCCCATGGCGCCGGAGGGCGGCGCCGAATGCATGCCCGAGTGCATGCCGATAACAAAACAGTAGCGAAACAATAACGAACCGAGAGAGCAACGCATGAGCGCACGCACCGTCCGCGAGGCGGACTTCATCACCCACGACGGCGAGACGCTGTTCTACCGCCACTGGCCCGCCACCGGCGCACGTTGCCGCGGCGCAATCGTGCTGCTGCATCGCGGCCACGAGCACTCGGCGCGCGTCGCGCACCTCGTCGACGAGCTCGACCTGCCCGAATTCGCGTTCTTCGCGTGGGACGCGCGCGGCCACGGCCGCTCGCCCGGCGCGCGCGGCTACAGCCCGAGCGCGGCCGCGTCGGTGCGCGACCTGCAGACCTTCGTCGAACACGTCCGCGACACGCACGGGATCGCGATCGAGGACATGGCCGTCGTCGGCCAGAGCGTCGGTGCGGTGCTCGCGGCGGCCTGGGCGCACGACTATGCGCCGCCGATCCGCTGCCTCGTCGTCGCGTCGCCGGCGTTCCACATCAAGCTGTACGTGCCGTTCGCGCGGCCCGGCCTGCGGCTGATGCACAAGCTGCGCGGGCTGTTCTACGTGAACAGCTACGTGAAGCCGAAATTCCTCACGCACGACCCCGAGCGCATCGCCAGCTACGCGGCCGATCCGCTGATCACGCGGCCGATCGCGGTCAACATGCTGCTCGACCTGCACGACACCGCGAAGCGGATCGTCGCCGACGCGGCGGCGATCACCGTGCCGACGCAGCTGCTGATCTCCGGCGCCGACTGGGTCGTCCATCGCGGCCCGCAGGACCGCTTCTACGAACGGCTCGGCGCGGCGCGCAAGGAGCGCATCGTGCTGCCGGGCTTCTATCACGACACGCTCGGCGAGCGCGACCGCGCGCAGGCGCTCGCGCCGCTGCGCGCGTTCGTGCTGCGCGAATTCGATGCGCGCAGCCCGCGCGTGTCGCTCGCGGACGCCGACCGGCGCGGCGCGTTCCATGACGAGTACGCGGCGCTCCAGCGGCCGCCCGCGAATCCGCTCGCGCGCGTGTACTGGGCGATCACGCGGGCGGGGCTGAAGGCGGGCGGCGCATTGTCCGACGGGATCGCGCTCGGGCTGAAGCTCGGCTTCGATTCAGGCTCGACGCTCGATTACGTGTACCGCAATCACGCGCAGGGGCGCTTCGGCGTCGGCCGCCTGATCGACCGCACCTATCTCGACTCGCCGGGCTGGATCGGCATCCGCCAGCGCAAGGTGCACCTGCAGGAACTGATCGGCGCGGCGATCGCGCGGCTGCGCGGCGCGAGCACGCCGGTGCGGATCGTCGACATCGCGGCCGGGCACGGCCGCTACGTGCTCGACGCGATCGCGTCGGCGGCCGAACGCGACGGCGCCGCGCCCGACGACATCACGCTGCGCGACTACAGCCCGCCGAACGTCGAAGCGGGGCGCGTGCTGATCGCGCAGCGCGGCCTCGAGCCGATCGCGCGCTTCGAGCGCGGCGACGCGTTCGACGAGGCGTCGCTCGCGACGCTCGAGCCGCAGCCGACGCTCGCGATCGTGTCGGGCCTCTACGAACTGTTCGGCGAGAACGCGCTGATCGAGCGCTCGCTGCGCGGGCTCGCGCAGGCGGTGCCGCCGGGCGGCTATCTCGTCTACACGGGGCAGCCGTGGCACCCGCAGATCGAGTTCATCGCACGCGCGCTGAACAACCACCGCGGCGACGCGACCTGGGTGATGCGGCGCCGCTCGCAAGCCGAGATGGACGAACTCGTCACGCGCGCGGGGTTCCGCAAGCTCGACCAGCGGATCGACGAAATGGGCATCTTCACGGTCAGCCTCGCGCAGCGGGTTGATCAGCAGGTCGATCCGAAGGCCGACGCGTCATGAGCGAGCTCGGCAGCGACGCGCGCGGCCTGGCCGCGCAGGCGGCGGCCGGCACGCGCGCCGCGTCGTTCGCGCTGCGCGTCGGCTGGCTCGCCGTGATGGGCGCGGTGTTCTTCTCGACCTACGGCTTCGCGAACTGGCTCGCCGCGCGGCGGCCGTCGGTGCCGACCTTCGCGTTCGGCTGGGAGCACGCGATTCCGTTCGTGCCGTGGACAATCGTGCCGTACTGGTCGATCGACCTGCTGTACGCGCTGTCGTTCTTCTTCTGGACGCGCCGCGCCGACCTGCTCGATCACGTGAAGCGTCTGTTGACCGTGCAGCTGATCTCGGTCGCGTGCTTCATCGCGTGGCCGCTGCGCTTCGGCTTCGAGCGGCCCGACGCAGGCGGCATGGCCGGCGCGCTGTTCACGCTGCTGATGGGGTTCGACAAGCCGTTCAACCAGGCGCCGTCGCTGCATATCGGGCTGCTCGTCGTGCTGTGGGCCGTCTATGCGAGGCATCTGCGCGGCCAGCTCGCGCGCGCCGTGCTGCATCTGTGGTTCGCGGCGATCGGCGTGTCGGTGCTGACGACCTACCAGCATCACGTGATCGACGTGCCGACCGGCGCGGCGGTCGGCTGTCTCGCGTTGTTCCTGTTCCCGTTGCGCGACGCCGCCGGCCGGCTGCCGGGCGCGGAGGCGGCGCCGTCCGCGGCAAGCCGCGCGCTGGCACGCCGCTATGCGCTCGGCGCGGGTGTCGTCGCACTGGTCGCGCTCGCGTGCGTGCCGCGCGCGGCCGGCTGGGCGCTCGCGGCGGGTTGGGCCGCGCTGGCGCTCGCGTGCGTCGCGTGGATCTACGGGCGCGGCGCGCCCGGCGCGTTCCTGAAGGGCGCCGACGGCCGGTTCCCGCCGTTCATGCAGTGGCTGCTCGCGCCGACGATCGCCGGCGCATTCGTCAACTCGCGGGCTTGGACGTTCCGCCACCCGGCGCCCGCGCGGATCGACGAGCGCGTGTCGATCGGCCGCACGCCGACCACGCGCGAGCTGCGGCGGCATGGCTTTACCGGCCTCGTCGACCTGACCGCCGAAATGCCGCGCTGGGCAGCGGCCGACGTAGCCGACGTAGCGCTCGCGTATGCGGCGGTGCCGCAGCTCGACCTCGTCGTACCGACCGCGCGGCAGTTGCAGCACGCGGTCGCGGCGCTCGAGCGGCTGCACGGCGAGGGCCGCGACGTGCTCGTCTGCTGCGCGCTCGGCTACGGCCGCAGCGTGCTGTGCGCGGCCGCGTGGCTTGCGATGCGGCGCGGCCTGCATGATGCGCGCGACGCGCTCGCGGCGGTGCGGGCGGTCCGGCCGCGCGCGGTGTGGTCGGAGGAGGGTGTCGCGGTGCTGCAGGACTGGATCGACCGCCGGACGGCGGCGGAGGCCGCGTGATGCGCGACCCGTCCGCTCCGTTCCGGATGGCCGCGGCCCGCGGTGCGCTCGACGCCGGCGCCTGGGCGATTGCGGCGGCCTTTGCCGCGGCGTTCGCCGGCGGGTGGGTTGCCGCGGGATGGGCGGCGGCGCCGCTCGCGCGCGTGCTGCTCGCGACCGTCAGCACGGCGTCGGGCATCGGCGCGCTGTGGTATGCGGTGCGGATCGCGATCGACCGGCGGCTGTTCGCGGCGCTCGCGCGCGCGGCGGTGGCGCCGGACAGCGCAGGCGATGCGCTGGCCGCGCTCGACCGCGCGCTCGCCGACCTCGGCTGGATCGACGACACGAAGGCGGGACGCCCGCTCGATGCACGGGTGCGCGGCGCGATCGGGCTGTGCCGGACCGCGATGCTGATCGCGGTCGCGCAGTGGCTCGTCGTCGGGGCCGCGATCGCGATGTCGGGGTTCTAGGAATCTATCGGGGAAGGATGCACCGCCGTCCCGGCCGCGCCCGTCAGGCGCGGCACCTGCTCGGCGACGTAGGCCATCAAGCTGCCGAGGTCGAGCCCGAGCTTCGCGATCTCCGTCTGCGCGGCAATGATGCGCAGCAACGTGTCCGGGGACGGGGTGGCGATGGCGACGGGTTGATTCAAGTCAATTCTTCCGTAACCAAAGTGCGAAGAACGGCACCGGAATGCGGTAGCATACGCGCCGCCCAAGCGGACGCGCGCGCTTGGCGGCCTGCAACGGGCCGCCGCCGACGGTCTGTCTGTCGGGCCGGTGCCCGTGTTCTCCGCGCCGGCAGGATGCCGTCCGGCATTGTGCCGACCGGCGATTTCAGTGGCAACGGCGCAATTCGTACCTCCCGCAAGCATGTCGTGGCATTTCTGACCGGGGTTGAGGCTTTTTTGCCTCGTTGTTTCGAATTGGGGTACGTTTTCATCTATTTTTGAGATAGTGTGACGAGTCATCGGATTCGCGCGCGTGCCGTTGCCACGCAGGCGCGCGAGCGGCGCGGGGGCGCCGTCGTGACCCGTCACGCCGTTTCGATCAAGGCCATCAAAATCCGCACCAAGGGGAAGCATTGGGGATGTGCATTCGCCTGACCGGCAGCGCCGCGCGCGTCGCCTTCGACATCGTCGGCAAGCCGACGGAACGGTGCTGCGCATGAAGCCGGCCGTCTCGTTTCTCGTCTCGATCACGGCGGCGGCCGGCGCGTTCTATGCCGCGTGCCTGCCGGCCGCCACGCCGGCGGCGTCCGCCGCCGCGCCGGTGCCGGTCTCGGCGCCGGACGCAGCGTCTGTGGCCGCGGTTGCGGCGTCGCCCGTGGCGGCGCCCGGCGCGCTGTCCGCGACCGGCCACGCGGCCACCGTGCGCATGCCGTTCGCGACGCTCGGCGCGTTCGAGCCGCTGCGCCTGCGCGGCGCCGACGACGCGCGCACGATCAACGCCGGCGTGCGGCTCGACCGCGTGGTCACGGGCGCGCGGCTGCGGCTGACCTATGCGTACTCGCCGTCGCTCGTGTTCCCGATGTCGCACCTGAAGGTCTCGGTCAACGGCGAGGTGGTCGCGACCGTGCCGTTCGACGAGCCCCGCGCGGGCCGCATGGTCACGCAGGACATCCCGATCGATCCGCGCTACTTCTCCGACTTCAACCAGATCGGGCTGCGCCTGATCGCGCACTACACGCTCGACCACTGCGAGGATCCGACGAACTCGGCGATGTGGGCCGACGTGAGCCCGACGAGCGAGCTGATCCTCGACGAGACGCCCGTGCGCCTGCCGAACGATCTGGCGCTGCTGCCCGCGCCGTTCTTCGATCGTCGCGACAACGGGCGCGTGCGGCTGCCGTTCGTGCTGCCGGCGGCGCCCGACACCGCGACGCTGCGCAGCGCGGGCGTGCTCGCGTCGTGGTTCGGCGCGCTCGCCGACTACCGCCACGCACGCTTCCCCGTGTCGTCGACGCTGCCGTCGAACGACAACGCGGTGCTGGTCGGCACGGCCGCGACGCTGCCGCCGGGCCTTGCGCTGCCGTCCGTCAACGGCCCGCTGCTCGCGGTCGCGGACAACCCGGCAGCGCCCGACAGGAAGCTGCTCGTCGTCACCGGCCGCACCGCGGCGGAAGTCGACGATGCGGTCGCGACGCTGGTGCTCGGCCGCGCGGCGCTGTCCGGGCCGTCGGCGACGGTCGCGCACGTCGACCTCGGCGCGCCACGCAAGCCGTACGACGCGCCACGCTGGCTGCCGGTCGACCGTCCGATCCCGTTCCGCGAACTGGTCGCGGATCCGCGCGAGCTCGAAGTGCGCGGCACGTCGCCGGACGCGATCCGCCTGAACCTGCGCGTGCCGGCCGACCTGCATTCGTGGAACGGCGCGGGCGTGCCGATCACGCTGCGTTATCGCTACACGGCGCCGACCGTGCAGGACAATTCGACGCTCGCGGTCGAGATCAACGACCAGCTCGTGAAGTCGTACCGGCTCGGCCCGGCCCACGCCGAGGACGCGCGCGGCCGCATGCAGCTGCCGCTGCTGTCGGTGCCCGAAGGCCGCGTGACGAGCGACGTCGACATCCCCGCGTTCCGCGTCGGCAGCGGCAACCAGCTGCAGTTCCGCTTCACGCTGGATTCGCAGAAGACGGGGCTCTGCTCGAGCACCGCGACGGAACCGCAGCGCGCGGCGATCGACCCCGATTCGACGATCGACTTCTCGCACTTCGTCCATTACGCGCAGTTGCCGAACCTCGCGTACTTCGCGAACAGCGGCTTCCCGTTCACGCGCTTCGCTGACCTGTCGCAGACGGCGGTCGTGGTCGCGGACAAGCCGTCGCCGCAGGAGCTCGAGGCGTACCTGACGATGCTCGGCCACATGGGCGGATGGACCGGCTTCCCCGCGTTGCGCGTGCAGGTCGCGCGCTCCGGCGACGTCGCCGCGCTCACCGACAAGGACTTGCTCGTGATCGACGGCGCGCCGTCGTTTCCGCTGCTCGAGCGCTGGCGCGCGGCGCTGCCGCTGTCGCTCGGCGAGGCGGGCGGCGCGGGCGGCACGCGCGTCGCGTTCACGGTGAAGGAGCGCTGGCGCAACGGCGTCGGGATGGCCGAAGGCGGCGCGCACATCGAGCAGGCCGGCTCGCTCGCGGCGCTGCTCGGCTTCGAGCTGCCCGGCAGCCGCGGCCGCAGCGTCGTTGCGATGACGGCGACCGACGCGCCGCACCTGAACGATCTCCTCGACGTGTTCGAGAACGCCGGCCTCGTGTCGCAGCTGCAGGGCGACCTCGCGCTGGTGCGGCCGGGCACGGTCGACAGCATGCGTGTCGGCGAACCCTACGTGGTCGGTTTCGTGCCGTGGTACGCGCTGGTCTGGACGCACGCGGCGCGGCATCCGGTCGTGCTTGGCGTGGTCGGCGTCGTCGCCGGGCTGCTGCTCGCGCTCGGCGCGTTCAGCGTGCTGCAAAGGATTGCCGCGCGGCGACGGGGGATGTGACGGATGGCGCACGCAAGGGCTAGGCGCCGGGCGGGCGGGCCGGCGCGCCGCGCCGCCATGACGCTCGCGCTGACGCTGTCGGCGTCGGCGGCGCTCGCGGCTGGCAGCAAGCCGACCGCGCAGGCCACACGCGATGCAGGCGCGGCCTGCGCGGCAGGAGTGGCAGCCTGGCCGCGCTGGGACGCGTTCAAGCGCGACTTCGTGTCGGCGGACGGCCGCGTGATCGATGTCGGCTCGGCCGATGTGCGCACGGTGTCGGAGGGGCAGGCGTACGGGCTCTTTTTCGCGCTCGTCGCGAACGACCGGCCCGCGTTCGACAGGATGCTCGCGTGGACCGAGAACAATCTCGCGCAGGGCGACCTGAGCGCGCACCTGCCCGCGTGGCTGTGGGGCCGCGCGGCGGACGGCGCGTGGCGGGTGCTCGATGCGAACGCCGCTTCCGACGCCGATCTGTGGATCGCGTATGCGCTCGTCGAGGCCGGCCGCCTGTGGCGCGAGCGCAGCTATACGGCGCGCGGCGCGCTGCTCGCGAAGCGCGTGCTCGACGACGAGACGGCCATGGTGCCGGGGCTGGGCGTCACGCTGCTGCCGGGGCCGGTCGGCTTCCGGCTCGCGAACGACCTGTGGCGCGTCAATCCGAGCTATGCGCCGCCGCAGGTGATCCGCGGGCTCGGCGCGCGGCTGCCGGACGACCGCCGCTGGGCGGCGCTCGCGGCGAGCACCGGGCGTGTGCTGCTCGACACCGCGCCGAAGGGCTTCTCGCCCGACTGGGCGCTGTACCGCGCGGGCGCGGGCTTCGCGCCCGATCCGTCGACGCACGCGGAGAGCGCGTACAACGCGATCCGCGTGTACCTGTGGGCCGGCATGCTCGATCCGGCCGATCCGCTCGCCGCGCCGCTGCTCGCGCGTTTTGCGCCATTCGCCGATCACATCGCCGCGCATGGCGCGCCGCCGGAGAAGGTCGACACGACGACGGGCGTCGCCGGGCCGAACGACGGCAACGGCGGCTTTTCGGCGGCAGTCGTGCCGTTCCTCGATGCGCGCGGCCAGCACGCGCTCGCGGATGCGCAGGCGGCGCGCGTCGAGACGCTCGCGCGCCAGTCGCCGCCCGGTTACTACACGAGCGTGCTGACGCTGTTCGGCCTCGGCTGGCGCGACGGGCGCTACCGGTTTGCCGCGGACGGCACGCTCGGCGTGCACTGGCGGGAGCAGCCATGCGCCGCCCGCTGATGCGCACCGCGCCGCACATGGCCGGGCTCGCGTGGCTCGCGTCGTCGGTCTGTGCGGCGGCGCCGGCGTCCGCGCCCGCGTCCCCGCAGAAATCGGCCGCGCCGGCCACCGGCACGCGCGCCGCGCTTTCATCGACAGCAACCTCGCCGGCAGCGTCGTCGCTGGCCGCACCCGCGCCCGCCGCGCGCGACCTGACCGACGCGCAGCGTCTGCTCGCCACCGCGCGCATGTGGGGGATCAAGCATCGCGACGACCTCGCGCGCGACGCGCTGCGCAAGGGGCTCCTGATCGCGCCCGGCGATTCCGCGCTGCTGGCAGAACAGGTGCGCGTGCTGCTGCGCCTCGGCGATGCAAAGGGCGCGCAGGCCGCGCTCGTGCGCCTGAAGGCGCAGGCGCCCGGCGCACCCGACACGCGGCGCGTGGACGACGAATACCGGGTCGCGACGAGCGGGCGCGACGAGATGGCGCAGATCCGTCTGCTCGCGCGCAGCGGCCAGTCGGACGAGGCGGCCCGGCGGATCGTCGCGCTGTTTCCGAACGGTGCGCCGTCGGGTGCGCTCGGCGCCGAGTACTACCAGATCGTCGCGAATGCGTCCGGCGGGCGCGAGCCGGCGATGCTGGCGCTGCGCCGCGCAGTCGCGGCCGATCCGGACGATGTCGACGCGGCGCTCGCGCTCGCGCGGCTGCTGAACCAGCGCAGCGCGTCGCGTCCGGAAGCGAACCGGCTCGCGTGGGCGCTCGCGCGGCGCACGGACGCCGATCACACGGCAGCGATGGACGTGTGGCGGCGCGTGCTGCAGGCGGCCGGCACGGATCCGGCCTACTTCGACGCGATGCATGCGTACCTCGAGCTCGTGCCGGACGATACCGAGTTCCAGGACAAGATCGCCGTGATGGTACGGAAGCGCGATGCGCAGCGCCGGCTCGAAAGCGACCCGAACTACATCGCGCAGCAGCGCGGCCTGCAGGCGCTCGCGCGCGGCGATCTCGCGGCGGCCGATCCGCTGCTGACGCAGGCGGCCCGCGCCCGCGCGAGCGATGCCGACGCGGTCGGCGGGCTCGGCCTGCTGCGGCTGCGCGAAGGCCGGCACGACGACGCGCGCGCGCTGTTCGTCCGCGCGGCGGCGCTTGCCCCCGACAATCGCGGCAAGTGGGACGGCCTTGCCCGTACCGCGCAGTTCTGGGGCACGCTCGCGCAGGGCCGCGCGGCGGCGGCCGCAGGGCGGCCGAAGGACGCCGAACGCGCGGCGCGCGCCGCGCTCGCGATGCAGCCGGACAGTCCGGACGCAAAGCTGCAGCTTGCCGACGCACTGCTTGCGCAGCGCGACTGGCCGCACGCGGAGCCGCTGTTGCGCGGCCTGCTGGCCGCCCGCACGCCGAGCTTGTCCGCGGTGCGCGGCACGATGATGCTCTACGAGAACACCGGCCGCGCGGACCAGGTCGGCCCGCTGCTCGATGCGCTGCAGGGCCGCGTGGCTGGCCGCGACGACCGGCGTGCGCTCGACGGCCTGCGCGCCGACCTGCTCGCGCAGCAGGCACGCGCGCTTGCCGACAAGGGCGAGCGCGGGCCGGCCGCGCAGCGCTACGAAGCCGCGGTGCGCGCAGCGCCCGATGCGCCGTGGACCCGTTTCGCGCTCGCGCGCCTGTACCGCGACATGGGGCTGCCGCAGCTGGGCCGCACGGTGATGGACGACGGGCTCGCGCAGGCCGACACGCCGGAGATGCGTTATGCGACCGCGCTGTACCGCAATTCGATCGACGATATCGCGGGCGCGCAGGCCGCGCTCGCGCCGGTCGACGATGCGCACCGTTCGGACGGGATGCGCGGGCTCGCCCGCAAGCTCGATGCGGAACGTGCGCTGGCCGACGCGCGCGGCGCGCTCGGACGCGGCGACCGCGCGGCGTTCGCGGCGGCGCTCGCGCACGCGCAGGCATTCGCGCCCGACGATCCCGACATGCTCGCCGCGGTCGGCGCGCAATGGATCGACGCGGGCGAGCCGGAGCGCGGCCTCGCGCCGTTGCGCGACTGGATCGCCGCGCACCCGCGCGACGCCGATGCCGACGTGCGGCTGCGCTATGGCGACCTGCTCGGCAGCGCGGGGCGCGACGATGAACTCGCCGCGTGGCTCGACGCGATCCGCCGCGGGCCGCCGCTGACGGCCGCGCAGACCGCGCGGCTCGACGACCAGTCGCTGCGCCGGATCCTGCGCAACGCCGACGATGCGATCGCGCAGCAGGATTACCCGCGCGCGCGCCGGCTGCTCGACGACGCGAGCCCAGCGGCCAAGGCCGACAAGCGCTACGCGCTCGAAGTGGCCGATCTCGAACGCGCGCAGGGTCATTACGGCGCGGCGCGCGACGCGCTCGCGCCGGTCGTCGTGCGCACGCCGGACGACGCGGAAGCGCAGCTCGCGCTCGCGCGGGTCGACGAGGACAGCGGCGACCGTGCGGGTGCGCTGGCGCGCGTGCAGGCCGTGCTCGCGCGCACGCCGGCCGACGATGTCGACACGCAGCTGTCGGCGGTGCGCCGCCTGACCGCGCTGCGCCGCGCCGACGATGCCGCGCAGGTCACCGACAGGCTGCAGGTGGCCTGGCCGACGCGGCCGGACGTGACGGTCGCGGCGGGGCGCGTCGCCGAGGCACAGGGCCGCTACGACGACGCGGCGTCGCTGTACCGCCTGTCGCTGTCGCAGGAGCGCGCGACCGGCGTGACCCCGCGCCGCGACGGACGCACGCCTGCACAGGCCGCGTTCGCCGATCTCGAGCAGCGGCGCGACCCCGAGATCGAAATCGGCTGGCTGCCCGCCTACAAGTCGGGCGACGACGGCGTGTCCGCGTATCGCGCGCAGCAGGTGCCGATCTACATGCAGATGCCGGTCCGCTACGACGGGCATGCGTTCCTGCAGATCGATACCGTGCATCTCGACGCCGGTACGCTCGACACGAGCGATCCGAATTCTTATGCGCTCAAGACGTTCGGAACCTACCCGGTGCTCAACTGGCTGAGCACGCACCCCAACGCGTTCGGGACGAATGTGGCGGCGGTCGATGCGCTGATCGCGAATCCGCCGAACTCGCTGCACCAGTCGGCCACGGGTGTCGCGCTCGGCGCCGGCTACCGCTCCGACGCGTGGCG
This sequence comes from Burkholderia sp. MR1-5-21, assembly GCF_053427715.1. Taxonomy (NCBI): domain Bacteria; kingdom Pseudomonadati; phylum Pseudomonadota; class Betaproteobacteria; order Burkholderiales; family Burkholderiaceae; genus Burkholderia; species Burkholderia sp. MR1-5-21. The sequence continues at coordinate 24,312 of NZ_JBSAXD010000039.1, read as the reverse complement.
CATCGATCTCGGCACGTCGCCGCTCGGCTTTCCCGTGCATTACCTCGTCGGCGGCGTGCGCTACCGGTTCGACGCGGGGCCCGCGAGCTTCTCGCTGAACGCGTCGCGCCGCCCGGAGACGAGCAGCGAACTGTCGTACGCGGGGCTGCGCGATCCGTGGACCGGCGCGGTCTGGGGCGGCGTGCGTCGCGACGGCGTCGACCTGCGTGCATCGGTCGACGTGGGCCGCGCGAACCTGTTCGCGGAACTCGGCGGGGGCGTACTGAGCGGCCGCAACGTCGAACGCAACGAGGAAGTTACGCTGCGCACGGGCTTCACGGTGCCGGTGTACGAGCGCGCGACGATGAAGGTCAGCACGGGGCTCGTCGGCAACGCGTGGCACTACGCGCAGAACCTGCGCTACTACACGTACGGACAGGGCGGCTACTACAGCCCGCAGCGTTACCTGTCGCTGGGCGTGCCGATCGAATGGGCGGGGCGACGTGACGCACTGTCGTGGGACCTGACCGTCACGGGCGGCATCTCGAACAGCTATGAAAAGGATTCGCTGTATTTCCCGACGTTCACGGACCAGCGGGCCGCACAGGAGGCCGCCGGTTTCGTCTACCCGGGCAGCTCGACGCGCGGCGTGTCGTTTTCGTACGGTGTGAACGGCGCCGTCGAATACCGCGTGAATCCGCACCTGAGCGTCGGCGCGCAATTGAAGATCGACCGTTCGCACGACTACGCGCCGAGCTCGGCGCTGGTGTACCTGCGCTACGCATTCGACGCGCGTGCGCCACGGACCGGCCTCGTCACGCCGACGCCGGTGCGGTTGTATTCGGATTACTAGGCGTGACAAGGGAAGCACTAGCGTGAACACCGACTTCGAAGCCACTCGTCCCGCGTTCGGCGCCGCCGGCATGGTCGGCCGCCTGCGCGCGCTGCTGCGCATCGGCCCGGCCGACGGCAGCGTGTCGACGCTGAGCCGGCTCGCGATCGACGGGCTGCCCGACGAATGGACGCAGCTCGAGCCGGGCGGCCTGTATGCGGTCTACGCGGCCGCGCGCACGACCGCGTGCGACGCGCTCGTGTGGGAGAGCGCGCGCCAGGCGCGCACGCGCGACGTGACGGTCGTGCTCGCACGCGAGCCCGCGAGCGTCGCCGCGCAGCTCGGCGAGCGCGGTTTCGCCGGCGCCGCGATCGCGCCCGGCTGGCCGCGCAACCTGAACGTGCTCGCGATGCCGCCGGCCGGCCCCGCCGCCGGCGCGCAGCCGGATGCGGCGCCGCATGCCGAGCCGGGCCCGTTCGCGCGCCTGATGGGCGGGTTTCGCGCGATGAAGCGCTTCGGCTTTCGCGCGCGCTCGCTGTATTTCGTCGAAGGCGCGGAGCGCTGGTTCAGCTGGGACGACTCCGTCGCGCTCGCGGAAGAAGGGCGCGCGTTCGCCGACTGGTGCCGGATGCACCGGATCGCGGTCGTGCTGCTGATGGATCCGGACGACGCGCATGCGGGCGCCGACGACGTGCAGAACGACGATCCGCCGCTCGTGCGCGACACGCGCCGCACGCGGCGCAGCGGCTTTCACAGCGTGTGTGCGGGCGTCGCGCAGCTGCAGCGCACGCACGGCGAGCTGCTGTGGGTCGTCGACTTCTGGCGCGCGGGCGACACGCTCGCCGCGGGCGAGGTGCGGCCGCTGCGCTTCGCGCCGAGCGGCCGCCTGTCGGCGATCTTCGACGCCGACGCGGTCGTCGCGCCGCGCCAGATGAAGCTCGCGAGCGACGAAGACCGGGTGGTCGTCAGCCGCGCGGTGGTCGAGCGCGAGCAGTGGGTGCCGCCCGACTGGGAGGTCGTCGACGATAACGCGGCGGTCGTCGCCGCGTGCGCGAAGTCGCAGGCCGCGACCGCCGTGCTCGCGTTCCGCACGCGTACGCAACTCGAGGCGCTGTGCGCGGACGTGCACACGCTGCGGCGGCAATGCGGCGGCGCGCTGAAGATCGCGATCGTCGAGCGCGGCGAGGTGCTGCGCCATCAGTTCGAGATGCTGGTGCTGAGCCTCGGCGCGAACAGCGTCGTCGGGCGCGACCTGCCGTTCTCGCGGATGCAGGCCGCCGTGCGTTCGCTGCATGGGCAGCTGCATGCGCGGCCGGTTGCGGCCGACTACCGGGCGGCGCTCGCCGCCGCGCTCGGCGACACGGTGCTCGGCTACCTGCCGGTCGGCGCGTTCTGCCTGCGGATCCGCGCGGTGCTCGATCGCGGCGCGGTGCTCGCGCTGCCGCACACGCTCGTGAAGATGGCGCTGCTGCCGGGCGTCGCGCACGTCGATGCGCTGCGCCACTGCCAGCCGCGCCGCGCGGGCGACGTCGTGACGGCCGACGCGGAGCACCTGTACGTGTTCCTGTTCGCGTGCGAGCCGGCCGATGCGGACGAGGCGCTCAAGCGGATCTTCGACGTGCCGGTCGAGACGGTGTCCGACCGGATTGTGCTGCTCGCGCACGGCAGCATCGACGCGGAGCTGAACGTTCTGAAGACGGAAAACCGGCGCGCGCCGATCGCCGACTACAGCGACCTGTTCGCCGCGATGCATCCGGCGGCCGATGCGCCGGCGATGCAGGCGGAAACGGCGGAAACGCTGCAGGCCGGCGCCGCACCCGCGCAGCCGGCGAGCGAAGCGGGAATGCCGCCGGGAACGGCGGCTGCAGTGGCCACGGCAACCACGGCGGCCGATCCTGCGCCGAAGGCACCACCGGACGTCGCGCACGCACGCGGCGTGCCCGACCCGTCCGCCGCGCCGCGTACGCGCGGCGCCACCCGTAGCGCGATGCCGCTGCGCAAGCCGGAGGCCTCATGATCGTCGACATCGTCATCGGATTCTTCGTCGGCATCGCGATCGCGGTGCCGGTCTGGGTCGTCGCGCAGCACCTGGGCCTCGGCCGCAGCTTCCATGCGCCGCGGCGGATCGACCGCCACGACGCGGTGCCGTGCGAGATCGTGCCGGTCGCGTTGCGCGGGCGGCTGTTGCCGGGCGTTGCGGATGCCGTGGACGCCGGCCGCGAGGATGCGCGATGAAGACGATCGCCATCACGTCGACGACAGGTGGCGCGGGCCGCACGACGCTGGCCGCCGCGCTCGCCGTGCTGCTCGCGCGCCGCGGGCGGCCGGCCGTGGCCGTCGAATTCGATCCGCAGAACCTGCTGGGCGCGTCGCTCGGCCTCGACACGGTGCCGGCGTCCGGTCTCGCGCAGACGCTGCTGGGCGGCCCCGAGCCGTGGCACGCGCAGACGTGGCGCAATGCCGACGGCGTGCTGTTCGTCCCGTACGGGCACGTCGATGCGGCGCAGGCCGCCGCCTGCGAAGCGCGGCTCGCGGCCGACCCCGGCTGGCTGCCGCGCGCGCTCGGCGAGATCGCGCTGCCCGCCGGCGGCGTCGCGCTGATCGACACGGCCCGCTACCCGTCGCTGCATGCGGAGCACGCGATCCGCTGCGCGGACCTGACGCTCGTCGTCACGCCGCCCGAGCCGGCCGCCTGCGCGACCGTCAGCGCGCGGCTCGGCGCATTGCGTGCCGGCGGCGGCGCGCTGCAGATCGTCGTCAATCGGCTGAACCCGGCCCGCGACCTGCAGCGCGACGCGCTCGCGATGCTGCGGGAGGTCGCGGGCCCGGCGGTGATCCTCGACCAGCGGATTCACATCGATGCCGCGGTGCCCGAATCGCTCGCGCGCGGCAGCTGGATCTTCGACGATGCGCCGTACTCGCAGGTGTCGCATGACCTGCACGGCGTCGCGAACTGGGTCGACGCATGGCTCGATGCGGCGGTGGCGGGGCGCGCGGGAGGGCGGCGATGAGGCCCGGCGGGCTCGCTGCGGGATTCACCGCCGCGCTGCGCGCAGCGGGCCGCCGCGCGACCGGCTGGCTCGCGCGCGGGCTCGGGCTGCCCGCGGAGCGCACGCTGCTCGACTGGGTCGTCCGGCTGTTCTTCCACGTGCCGCCGCCCGGCCGGCCCGACTCCATCCGCCGTCATGCGCGCGCGCTGTTCCTGCGGCTCGCGGCCGAGTGGGGTGTGCTGCAGCCGCTCAGCCCGCGCGAGTGGCTGTGGCGCGCGTTCGTGCGCGCGCCGAGTCAGGCCGACGACCGGCCCGCGCGCGACCCGCTCGCGTGGTTCGACAAGACGGTGGTGCCCGCTTACGTGTTCGTGCACGCGATCGGGCGCCGCTGCAGCGCGGCGCTCGCGCGGCTGCCGTGGGACCGCTGGGGCGGCTGGGTCGACGCTCGCGCGAACCGGGTCGGCCGGCACCGCTGGCTCGCGCCGCTGCTGCTCGCGGCCGGCGCGCTGCTGTGGGCCATGGCCGGACTGTCGCCGCTGATGCCCGGCGCGCAGTTCGCGTTCTTCGCGGCCGTCGCGGTGCTCGCGCTCGCGCTGCGCCGGTTGCCGGGCCACCTGCCGACGCTCGCGCTCGGCTCGCTCGCGCTGCTCGCGACCGTGCGCTACGTGTGGTGGCGCACGACGCAGACGCTCGACTTCCGCAGCCCGGTCGAGGCGTTCGCGGGCTACCTGCTGTACGCAGCGGAGGCGTACACATGGCTGATCCTGCTGCTCGGCTTCGTGCAGACCGCGTGGCCGCTCGACCGGCCGGTCGTGCCGTTGCCCGACGATCCCGACACGTGGCCGACGGTCGACGTGTACATCCCGACCTATAACGAGCCGCTGTCGGTCGTGAAGCCGACCGTGTTCGCCGCGCAGAGCATCGACTGGCCGAGCGCGAAGCTGCGCGTGTACCTGCTCGACGACGGCAAGCGGCCCGAGTTCGAGGCGTTCGCGCGCGAGGCCGGCATCGAGTACCTGACGCGCGACGACAACCGCCACGCGAAGGCCGGCAACATCAACCGCGCGCTGCCGAAGACGCACGGCGAGTACATCGCGATCTTCGATTGCGATCACGTGCCGACCCGCTCGTTCCTGCAGACGACGATGGGCGTGTTCCTGCGCGACCCGAAATGCGCGCTCGTGCAGACGCCGCATCATTTCTTCTCGCCCGACCCGTTCGAGCGCAACCTCGGCACGTTCCGCGAGATCCCGAACGAGGGCAACCTGTTCTACGGGCTCGTGCAGTCGGGCAACGACCTGTGGAACGCGACGTTCTTCTGCGGCTCGTGCGCGGTGCTGAAGCGCAGCGCGCTCGAGGAGGTCGGCGGCGTCGCGGTCGAGACGGTGACCGAGGACGCGCATACGGCGCTCAAGCTGCATCGCCGCGGCTACACGTCCGCGTACCTGCCGACCGTGCAGGCGGCGGGCCTCGCGACCGAGAGCCTCGCGGGCCACGTGAAGCAGCGCACGCGCTGGGCGCGCGGGATGGCGCAGATCTTCCGGATCGACAACCCGTTCCTCGGGCGCGGGCTCGGCTTCGTGCAGCGGATCTGCTACGGCAACGCGATGCTGCATTTCTTCTACGGCATTCCGCGGCTGATCTTCCTGACGATCCCGCTCGCGTACCTGTTCTTCCACCTGTACTTCATCAACGCGGCGTCGGTGGCGCTCGCGAGCTACGTCGTGCCGTATCTCGTGCTCGCGAACATCGCGAACTCGCGGATGCAGGGGCGCTTCCGCCATTCGTTCTGGGCGGAAGTCTACGAATCGGTGCTCGCGTGGTACATCGCGCTGCCGACGACGGTCGCGTTCTTCAGCCCGAAGCACGGCAAGTTCAACGTGACCGACAAGGGCGGCAAGATCGAGGAAGGCTATGTCGACTGGTCGACGTCGAAGCCGTATCTCGTGCTGTTCGCGGTGAACGTGCTCGCAATCGTGGCCGGCATCTGGCGGCTGATCGTGGACCAGGGCGACGAGGCGTCGACGATCCTGATCACGATGGGCTGGACGGTCTACAACCTCGCGATGCTTGGCGCTGCGCTCGCGGTCGCCCGCGAGGCGAAGCAGGTGCGCGTCACGCACCGGATCGCGATGCGCGTGCCGGCGATGCTGCTGCTCGCCGACGGCACGACGGCCGCGTGCTTCACGAGCGACTATTCGGCGGGCGGTCTCGGGCTCGAGGCCGTGCCGGGGCTGAAGGTCGCGGCCGGCGACACGCTGACCGTGTGCGTGACGCGTGGCGACCGGCCGTTCCCGTTCCCGGTGCGCGTGTGTCGCGTGACGCCGACGCACATCGGCGTGAGCTTCGATGCGCTGACGCTCGAGCAGGAGCGGCAGCTCGTGCAGTGCACGTTCGGCCGCGCGGACGCGTGGCTCGACTGGCACGAAGGCGAGCGAACGGACACGCCGCTCCGGGGGCTGAAGGAAGTGTTGCAGGTAGGTGTCGACGGTTACGTGCGCCTGGTGAAGGGCGCGTCGCGCAGCGTGCAGGCGATGCTCGCGCTCGACCGTGCGCGCGACTGAGGCAGGAAACCGAGGCAGGAAACCGAGGCAGGAAGCTAGGCGGGCGGGAGGCCGAGGCCGCCGCTCATGACGGAGTAGTTTCGATGACGTTCTGGAATCTGTATTTCATCCTGAAGTTCGCGATGTTCGCGACCGGCCATCTGGAGCCGCTGTGGCTCGCGAACCTCGGGTTCGCGGTGGCGCTCGCGGCCAGCGCGCCGATCCGGCGCCGCACGTGGCGGATCGTCCGGCAGATCGCGGCGTTTGCGATCGCCGTGCCGCTTCTCGCGCACGAGATGCACGCGCCGCCGCTCGCGCGGCTCGCCGAGGCGCTGCGCGAGATGAGCACGTTCCGCTTCGACTACTGGATGGAAATCCTGCCGCGCCTGTTGCCGCCGGCGCTGCTGCTGATCGTCGCCGGCGCGCTGATCGTGTACTTCGTCGTGAACCGCTGGCTGCGCGTCGCGACGTTCGTGCTGGCCGCGCTCGTCGTGATGCCGCTCTGGCAGGCGGGCACCGGGATGATCGCGCGCGCCGGCGCGAACGCGCAGGCCCAGGCGCAGCTCGCGGGCGCGGCGCGCACCGACCGGCCGGAGGATCACAATGCCGCGCTCGCCGCGTTCCGCGCCCAGGAATCGCAGCGGCAGGTCGCGTTCGGCCATCTCGGCAGCGATCCGGCGACGCAGTTCGACGTCATCGTGCTGCACGTGTGTTCGCTCGCGTGGGACGACCTCGACGCCGCGAACGTGCGCAACCATCCGATGCTCAGCCACTTCGACTACCTGTTCACGAATTTCAGCTCGGCGGCGAGCTACAGCGGCCCGGCGGCGCTGCGCGTGCTGCGCGCGAGCTGCGGCCAGGAAGCGCACGCGGACCTGTACAAGCCGGCGCCGCAGCAGTGCTACCTGTTCTCGCAGCTCGCGGCCGCGGGCTACACCGCGCAGTCGCTACTGAACCACGACGGCCACTTCGACAACTTCCTGCAGATCGTGCACGACAACATGGGCGTGCCCGATGCGCCGCTGGTGTCGAACGCGGCCGCGCCGATTGCGATGCACGCGTTCGACGGCTCGGAAATCAAGGATGACTACGCGACGCTCGCGAACTGGTATGCGCAGCGCGGGTCGATTCCGGGGCCCGTCGCGCTGTACTACAACACGATCAGCATGCACGACGGCAACCGCGTGGTCGGCAGTTCGCTGACGAGCATCGACTCGTATCCGCAGCGCGCGACGAAGCTGATGAACGATTTCGACCGGCTCGCGGACCTGATCGCGTCGTCGGGCCGGCGCGCGGTGATCGTGTTCGTGCCGGAGCACGGCGCGGCGCTGCGCGGCGACAAGAACCAGGTGGCCGGGCTGCGCGAGATCCCGACGCCGCGCATCGTGCACGTGCCGGTCGGCGTGCGGCTCGTCGGCTTCCAGGGCAACCACGGCACGACAACGGTGATCGACCAGCCGTCGAGCTTCCTCGCGCTGTCGCAGCTGATCTCGAACCTCGTGTCGAACAGCCCGTTCAAGCCGGGCGTGACGCTCGCGCAGTACGCGGCGGACCTGCCGCGCACGCGGATGGTCGGCGAGAACGAGGGCACCGTGACGATGCAGACGGCCGCGGGCTATGCGGTCAAGACTCCGGACGGCGTATGGATCGACCAAAAGTGAACCTTCCCGGCGGCGACGACGCGCGCCTGTCGCAGCCGAACGACGTGATCGGCCTCGCACGTCATCTGCCGGCGCTCGATCCCGAGCGCTACGTCGACGAGCAGGCGCGCCGCGCGTATGTCGAGTCGCTCGACCGCTGGCCGGTGCTCGCGAAGCTGATGGGCCTGCGAGGGTAGGGGCGTCCGGCGCGACGCGTGGTTCGGCCGCCATCCGCGCAGTTTGCGCAGGCGGCGCGGGCGGCACATGCAGGCGGTGTGCCACGGATCGCACGAAAGTGGCGCGAAATGAAAAAGGGCGGCCGAGGCCGCCCTGGTCGCATGAGACCGGCAGGACCGGCCCGGCCGGCGTTGCGCCGGCCGTCCGTCCCGTTACAGGTTCGGCGACAGCTGGAGCGCGTTGGTCAGGTCGCCCATCGGCTGCGCGCCGTTCGCCTTCAGCGCGTCGTCGCGCTGCTGGAGGCCGGCGAGGCGCGGCAGCGAGTAGCGGCGCGTGATGAAGCGCAGGATCGAGCCCGTGTCGTACTGCGTGTGGTCGACGAAGCCCTTCTTCGCGAACGGCGACACGATCAGCGCCGGGATGCGCGTGCCCGGACCCCAGCGGTCGCCGGTCGGCGGCGCGGCGTGATCCCAGAAGCCGCCGTTCTCGTCGTACGTGACGACCACGACCATGTTCTTCCACTGCGGGCTCGCCTGCAGGTGCGCGATGATGTCGGCGATGTGCTGGTCGCCCGACGTGACGTCCGTGTAGCCCGGGTGCTCGTTCAGGTTGCCCTGCGGCTTGTAGAACGTCACCGCCGGCAGCGTGCCGGCGTCGATCGCCTGGATGAACGCGGCGCCGTTCGCGCCGCCGTCGAGCAGGTGCTGCGCGCGGCTCGCGGAGCCCGGCGCCTGGTTCGCGAAGTAGTTGAACGGCTGGTGGTGCGGCTGGAAGTTCGGCGTCGACAGGTCGGCGCCGTAGATCACGTTCGACGTGCCGCTCTGGCTGGCCTGCAGCGCCTGGCCCCACGCGCCGCCGTACCACGCCCACGATACGTTCGCATTGGTCAGCAGGTCGCCGATGTTGGTCGCCGTCTGCGGCGGCATCGTCGATGCGTTGGCCGGGTCGGCGAGCAGCGCGTTGCCGCCCGTGGCGGCCTTGTTGCCGCTCGGCTGGTACGGCGGCTGCATCGTATTGACCGCGTAGAAGTCCGGCGTGAGCGCGCCGTCGTTGACGAACTTCGGCGGGCCGCTCAGCGCGGATGCCGGCGAGTTCGCGGCGACCGCCAGCGACTTGCCGTCGGCGTTCAGGACTGCGATCTTGCCTGCAGCCGGGCTCGTGTTGGCGTTCGCGTAGAACGGCGCGCATGCGCAGATCAGGTACTGGTGGTTCAGGAACGAGCCGCCGAACGCGCCCATGAAGAAGTTGTCGGCGAGCACGTACTGCTGCGCGATCTTCCACAGCGGCAGCTTCGACGGATCCGGCGTGTAGTGGCCCATCGTCAGGCCGCCCGCATCGGTCCACGCGGCGTACATGTCGTTCTTGCCGCCGTTGATCTGCATCTGGTCCTGGTAGAAGCGGTGCACGATGTCGCGCGTCGCGATGCTCATCGACTGGTTGAAGCCTTTCGGATCGTCGATCGCGAACGGCGTGTTCGGCAGGTTTGCCGTCATCGCTTCGGTCACGGCCGGCGTGATGCCGGTTGCGGTGAGGCCGCCCCAGACCTTCGGCAGCGTCGCCATCGTCGAGCCGTCGCGATCCTTCTGGACCGAGTTCGCCGCCGTCATGTTCTGCAGGCCGTTCGCGCCCGGGAAATTGCCGTACAGGTTGTCGAAACTGCGGTTTTCCGCATAGATCACGACGACGTTCTTGACGGCCGACAGGCCCTGTTGCGTGACGTCGTCGCCGCCGCAGGCAGTCAGGCTGAGCGCGGCCGCGAGGGCGATCGGCGTATAGCGAATCCAGGCGTGCTTCTTCATGCGTTGTTCTCTCTCTTCGTTGTCGCGTGTGGGAACCAGTTGGTGGAGGTGCCGGCGCGAAAGGTTCGGACTGCGAGCGAGGTGCGCCGACAGGCTGCGCGCATTATCTGGAAACGATTTGACAGCGAAATGTAGGCGCCCTTTCAATTGACTGTCGGTCTATCGTCACGCAACCGTAATGGAATTGACATAAGCTCCGGCCGATTTCCCACCGCTACAAGAAGAACGACGATGCACTGCAAACCGACCTCCTTCGCGTTCGCGCGATCGTTGATCCATGCCGCGACGACGCTGGCGCTGGCCGCCGGCCTCGCGGCGCTTGCCGGCTGCGATGACGCGCGGCCCGGCGCGCCTGCGCAGATCGTGCCGGCCGCCCAGGCTGCCCAGGCCGCGCCGGCGGTTGCGCCGCCCGGCCAGCCGCAGACGCGCGCGCAGGTGTTCGAGGGCGTGAAGCAGATGACGGCGCTCGGCAAGCAGCTGTTCTTCGATCCGTCGCTGTCGGGGTCCGGCAAGCTCGCGTGCGCGTCGTGCCACAGCCCCGAGCATGCGTTCGGGCCGCCGAACGCGCTGTCGGTGCAGCTCGGCGGCAACGACATGCATCGCCCGGGGTTCCGCGCGGTGCCGTCGCTGAAGTACCTGCGCGGCATCCCGGCGTTCAGCGAGCACTTCCACGATTCGCCGGACGAGGGCGACGAAAGCGTCGATGCAGGTCCGACGGGCGGGCTGACATGGGACGGCCGCGTCGACACGCGCGACGCGCAGGCGCGCATTCCGCTCACGTCGCCGTTCGAGATGAGCAGCTCGCCGGCGCTGGTCGCGAAAGCGGTCCGCGCCGCGCCGTATGCGGACGCGTTCCGCATCGCGTTCGGCGAGAAGGTGCTCGCGAACGACCAGGCGACCTTCGACGCGGTGCTGCGCGCGCTCGACGCGTTCCAGCAGCAGCCGGCGCTGTTCGATCCGTACACGAGCAAGTACGACGCGTATCTGGCCGGCAAGGCGCAGCTCACGCCGGCCGAACTGCGCGGGCTGAAGCTGTTCAACGACGAAGCGAAGGGCAACTGCGCGAGCTGCCACCTGAGCCAGCGCACGCTCGAAGGCGGTCCGCCGCAGTTCAGCGACTTCGGGCTGATCGCGATCGGCGTGCCGCGCAACCGCGCGCTGCCCGTCAACCGCGACCCGCGCTTCCACGATCTCGGCGCGTGCGGCCCCGAGCGCACCGACCTCAAGGGGCGCGACGAATTCTGCGGGCTGTTCCGCACGCCGTCGCTGCGCAACGTCGCGACGCGCAAGACGTTCTTCCACAACGGCGTGTACCACTCGCTCGAGGACGTGATGCGGTTCTATGTCGAACGCGACATCCATCCGGAGAAGTTCTATCCGGTCGTGCATGGCAAGGTGCAGAAATTCGACGACCTGCCGAAGCGCTACTGGACCAACATCAACAACGAACCGCCGTTCGACCGCAAGCCGGGGGATGCGCCGGCGCTGAACGAAGCGGAGATCAAGGACGTGATCGCGTTCCTGAACACGCTGACTGACGGATATCAGCCCACGTCGACGCAAGCGGCCCGCTGATCGGGGCAGCGGGCGGCGCACGCATGCTATGCTCGCTCGCTGACGGGCGCGGCGCGACTATCGGTGCAATACGGTTCGCGCCGCGCCATTCGATCGATCAGCCAAGGAGAACAACATGTCGATGCGTGCATCCCTTTCCTTCATCGCACGTGCGCTGGCCGGCGCAGCGTGCGTTGCCGCCGCGCTGCCCGCGCACGCGCAGAACAACCTGAGCTTCCTGAACGACACGCCGATCAGCTATTTCAGCAAGGCCGACACTGCGTCGCTGTCGAAGGCCGCCGCGCAAGTGCGCGACGAAGGCAAGGACGGCGAGACCACGACGTGGCAGAACAGCGGCGGCCGCACGCAGCTCGACGCGAAGCTCACGCCCTCGACGTCGGAGCAGGACGGCAAGACCTGCCGCGAGATCACGGCCGAGATCGCGGCGAAGGGCCAGACGATGACGCTCAAGCCCGTCTACTGCAAGACCGCCGCGGGCAAGTGGCAACTGCAGAAGCGCTGAACGCCGGAGGCCGGGCGCCGATGAGACCGCGCAGCGCGCCGCGCACGGTATCGTGCGGCGTCGTGATCCTGGACGGGGCCGGACGCGTGTTCCTCGCGCATGCGACGGACACGACGCACTGGGATATCCCGAAGGGGCAGGGCGAGCCGGGCGAATCGCCCCAGCAGGCGGCGCTGCGCGAACTGCTCGAGGAAACCGGCGTCACGCTCGCGCCCGCGCGGCTCGTCGATCTCGGCCGCTTCGCATACCGGCACGACAAGGATCTGCACCTGTTCGCGGTGCGTGTCGCCGACGACGAAGTGGACCCCGCGCGCTGCGTGTGCACGTCGCTGTTTCCGAGCCGCAGGGACGGTTCGCTGATCCCCGAGATGGATGCGTACCGCTGGACCGCGCCCGGTGACGTCGACGCGTACGCGAGCCGCAGTCTCGCACGGCTGTTCCGCACGACGCTGCTGCTCGCAGACCTGCATCGGCGCTTGCCGCGCGCGTGATCGACGCGGCCGGCAGGCATTGACCAGGCAATAAAAAAACCGGCTCGAAAGCCGGTTTTTTTATTGCGCGTCGCGCGCGCGGCTCGATGCCGCGCAGCGCGGGCCGGACGCACGGTCAGGCCGGTTTGCCCCAGCTGTCGCGCAGCCCGACGATCCGGTTGAACACGGGCTTGCCCGGCTTCGAATCGACGCGGTCCGCGACGAAGTAGCCGTGCCGTTCGAACTGGAGGCGGGTTTCCGGTGCGACGTCGCCGGCGCCCGGCTCGACGTACGCGTGGACGATCTTCTTCGAATCGGGGTTCAGCGCGTCGAGGAAGTTCGCGCCGCCCGCGTCCGGATGCGGCTCCTTGAACAGGCGATCGTAGATCCGCACTTCAGCCGCTTGCGCGTGCTTCGCGCTGACCCAGTGGATGTTGCCCTTCACCTTGTAGTTGTTCGCGCCTTCGGTGCCCGACTTGCTGTCCGGGAAGTAGTTGCAGTGGACGGCCGTCACGTTGCCGTCCGCATCCTTGTCGAAGCCCGTGCACTCGATCACGTAGCCGTAGCGCAGGCGCACCTTGTTGCCCGGGAACAGGCGGAAATAGCCCTTCGGCGGGTTCTCGACGAAGTCCTCGCGCTCGATCCACAGCTCGCGCGAGATCGGGAACGTGCGCACGCCGCGCTCCGGATGGTGCGGGTGCACGGGTGCCGTGCATGCTTCTTCCAGGTCTTCCGGGTAGTTGTCGATCACGAGCTTCAGCGGGTCGAGCACGCCGACCGTGCGCGCCGCCTTGTCGTCGAGGTCGTCGCGCAGCGCGCCTTCGAACACGCTCATGTCGATCCACGAATCGACCTTCGTCACGCCGATCCGCTCGCAGAACAGCTGGATGCTTTCCGGCGTGAAGCCGCGACGGCGCACGCCGACGATCGTCGGCATCCGCGGGTCGTCCCAGCCGTCGACGTGGCCTTCGGTGACGAGCTGCAGCAGCTTGCGCTTGCTGGTGATCGCGTACGTGAGGTTCAGCCGCGAGAATTCGATCTGTTGCGGCAGCGGGCGCGTGAACTCGCCCGCGTCGGCCAGTTCGTTCAGCACCCAGTCGTACAGCGGCCGGTGATCCTCGAACTCGAGCGTGCACAGCGAATGCGTGATGCCTTCTAGCGCATCCGAGATGCAGTGCGTGTAGTCGTACATCGGATACACGCACCACGCGTCGCCGGTGCGGTAGTGGTGCGCGAAACGGATCCGGTAGATCACCGGGTCGCGCATGTTCATGTTCGGCGAAGCCATGTCGATCTTCGCGCGCAGCACGTGCTCGCCTTCCTTGAACTCGCCGGCCTTCATCCGGCGGAACAGGTCGAGGTTCTCTTCCGGCGTGCGGTCGCGATACGGTGACGGCTTGCCGCCTTCGGTCAGCGAGCCGCGGCTCGCGCGCATTTCCTCGGCGCTCTGGCTGTCGACGTACGCCTTGCCGCGCTTGATCAGCAGTTCGGCGAATTCGTAGAGCTTGTCGTAGTAGTCGCTCGCGAAGTATTGATGGTCGACCGCGTCCTTGCGCCAGTCGAAGCCGAGCCAGCGCACCGCGTCGACGATCGAGTCGACGTACTCGATGCTTTCCTTTTCCGGGTTCGTGTCGTCGAAGCGCAGGTGGCACACGCCGCCGTAGTCGCGCGCGACGCTGAAGTTCAGGCAGATGCTCTTCGCGTGACCGATGTGCAGGTAGCCGTTCGGCTCGGGCGGGAAGCGCGTTTCGACGCGGCCGCTCCATTTGCCGGTGCGGTTGTCGTCGTCGATGATGTTGCGGATGAAATTGGAAGCCGCGGGGGCGTCGTTGCGTTCGGTGCTCATGCGGATGGAGTCAGGTTGGGTCGGCGCGTGCGGCACCGGTTTAATCCTGCAATTCTACCTGAGCGGGGTCCGGCCCGCGCGGCTCGCGAGCAGAGGCCGCGCTCGCGGTGCGCCGCACGCAATATCTCGACATTGTGTCTGCTGTAACACGACGTAAATCGGATTGCCCGGGTCGTTCGATGTTTTCTATGATGGGGCACTCGTTTCAATGCCGTCGTGCGCGATCCGTGCGGCGGGAGGATCTCAACAATCATGACGAAGACGACCACCTTTCTCATTCGCACCGCGGTAATCGTCGCGGCCCTGTCGCAGCTCGGCGCATGCGCGATGACGCATACGCAGCGCAATGCCGGTATCGGCGCGGCCGCAGGCGGCGCGCTCGGCTACCTGATCACCGGCGGCCCGATCGGCACGGTTGCCGGCGCCGCGGCGGGCGGCATCGTCGGCGCGAACGTGCGCTGAACGACGGCGGCGGACTCCGCCGCCTTCGCACATCCTTCCGATGGTTTGAGTTTCGACAGGCAATGTCAGGGAGGACCGGATGTGCGACACTCCGTCGACCCATCACAACAACGTCTCGACCGTCGACGGACCTCCGCATGACCCGACCCTTCGTATTCGTGCTGCCGGGCTACGGCAATTCCGGCCCGCTGCACTGGCAGAGCCGCTGGGAACGCGGCGACGCGCGCTTCGTACGCATCGCGATGCCCGACTGGGAGCGTGCATACCGCAACGGCTGGTGCCTCGCGCTCGACCGCGCGGTCGAGGCCGCTTCCGGGCCGGTGCTGATCGCCGCGCATAGCCTCGGCACGCTGACGACCGCCTGGTGGGCGACGCGCTATGCGCGTCCGGCCGCGCTCGCGAAGATCCGCGGCGCGCTGCTCGTCGCGCTGCCCGATCCGGACGGGCCCGCGTTTCCGGCCGACGCGCACGGCTTCGGGCCGGTGCCGCGCGAGCGGCTGCCGTTTCCGACCCGCGTCGTCGCGAGCCACGACGATCCGTACGGCACGCCGGCGTTCGCGCGCGCATGCGCGAATGCGTGGGGCAGCGAATTCCACGACATCGGCCCGCGCGGCCATATCAACGCGGACAGCGGGCTCGGCGACTGGCCCGACGCGCGCGCGTGGCTCGACGCGATGGCGGGCGAACGCGCGTAGCGTGGAAAGGGCGGTGGAAAGTCTGCCCGCTCGTCAGATCGCCTGCTTCGCCTTCAGCGCCGCAATCTGCGCATCGTCGTAGCCGAGCAGCTCGCGCAGCACGTCGTCGGTCTGCGCGCCGAGCAGCGGCGGTGCCGTGCGGGCTTCGGGCGGCGTCGCGCTCATCCGGATCGGATTGCGCACGAGCTTCACGTCCGCGCCGCACGGATGCGGCAGCTCTACCTTCATGCCGCGCGCGACCACCTGCTCGTTGTCGAACACCTCGTCCAGCTCGTTGATCGGCCCGCACGGCACGCCGGCCGCTTCCAGCGCGTCGATCCACGCATCCTTGCCGCGCGTTTTCACCATCTCGGCGAGGAGCGGCACCAGCGTCTCGCGGTGGCGCACGCGCGCGGGATTCGTCGCGAAGCGTTCGTCGTCGGCGAGCTCGGGACGGCCGCCGGCCTCGACGAACTTGCGGAACTGCCCGTCGTTGCCGACCGCGACGATGATCCAGCCGTCGCTCGTCTGGAACGTCTGGTACGGGACGATGTTCGGATGCGCGTTGCCCCAGCGCACCGGCGGCTGGCCGCTCGCGAGGAAGTTGGTGTTCATGTTCGCGAGCAGCGCGACCTGCACGTCGAGCAGCGCCATGTCGATGTACTGGCCCTCGCCGGTGCGTTCGCGATGCGCGAGCGCGGCGAGCACGGCGATCGTCGAGTAGAGGCCCGTCGCGAGATCGGCGATCGCGACGCCGGCTTTCTGCGGGCCGCCGCCCGGCTGGCCGTCGCGCTCACCGGTGATGCTCATGAAGCCGCCGATGCCCTGGATGATGAAGTCGTAGCCCGCGCGGTGCGCGTACGGGCCGGTCTGGCCGAAGCCGGTCACCGAGCAGTAGACGAGGTCGGGCTTCATCGCGCGCAGCGATTCATAGTCGAGCCCGTATTTCTTCAGCTGGCCGACCTTGTAGTTCTCGAGCACGACGTCGCTCTGCGCGGCGAGCTCTCGGACGATCCGCTGGCCCTCGGGTGTGGCGATGTCGACGGTGACCGAGCGCTTGTTGCGGTTCGCCGCGAGATAGTAGGCGGCCTCGGCGGTGTCCGCGCCGCTCGCATCCTTCAGGTACGGCGGCCCCCAGTGGCGCGTGTCGTCGCCGGCGCCCGGGCGCTCGACCTTGATCACGTCGGCGCCGAAATCGGCAAGCGTCTGCGCGCACCACGGGCCCGCGAGCACGCGGGTCAGGTCCAGCACGCGGATATGGCTGAGGGCACCCATCGTCGATTCGTCTCCTTTTATGGCTCGCCTTGCCGGGCAAGGCGAAATGGCATTGCGTGCATCTTAAGGCGAATCGCTCGCGCGAGTGGCCCAGCCGGGCCGGCCGAACGGCCGAGCCAAGGGCCTGTTCGCGCAACCAAAAGATTCATTCTGGCGGCCAGCACAGGCCCGTTATGCGCGCGAACAGGTTCTGTCCCCCGCCGACCGGCGGTGCAAGGAACGCGTCCGCCGGGTGCGTGCCGGGCCCGACCGGCCGTGCCGGCCGCGGCCGCCGGTCTATCCCGTATAATCGATCGTTTCCGACAATTGCCGCCGTATGCCCGCCAGGGCTGCCGGCGTTTGAAGCCGTCTTTGCCAGACATCCCCGCACGCCATGAAAGCTGCCGAAATCCGAGAGAAATTCCTCAAATTCTTCGAATCGAAGGGCCATACGATCGTCCGCTCGTCGAGCCTCGTGCCCGGTAACGACCCCACGCTGATGTTCACGAATTCGGGCATGGTCCAGTTCAAGGACGTCTTTCTCGGCACGGACCAGCGCCCGTATTCGCGCGCGACGACCGCGCAGCGCAGCGTGCGCGCGGGCGGCAAGCACAACGACCTCGAGAACGTCGGCTACACGGCGCGCCACCACACGTTCTTCGAGATGCTCGGCAACTTCTCGTTCGGCGACTACTTCAAGCACGACGCGATCAAGTTCGCGTGGGAGCTGCTGACCACGGTCTACCAGCTGCCGAAGGAAAAGCTGTGGGTCACCGTCTACCAGGAAGACGACGAGGCGTACGACATCTGGGCGAAGGAAGTCGGCGTGGCGGTCGAGCGCATCATCCGCATCGGCGACAACAAGGGCGCGCGCTACGCGTCGGACAACTTCTGGACGATGGGCGACACCGGCCCGTGCGGCCCGTGCACGGAAATCTTCTACGATCACGGCCCGGACGTGTGGGGCGGCCCGCCGGGATCCGCTGAAGAAGACGGCGACCGCTACATCGAGATCTGGAACCTCGTGTTCATGCAGTTCAACCGCGACGCGCAGGGCAACATGACGCACCTGCCGAAGCCGTGCGTCGATACCGGCATGGGCCTCGAACGCCTCGCCGCGGTGCTGCAGCACGTGCACAGCAACTACGAGATCGACCTGTTCCAGAACCTGATCAAGGCCGCCGCGCGCGTGACCGAAATCAGCGACCTCGGCAACAACTCGCTGAAGGTGATCGCCGACCACATCCGCGCGTGCTCGTTCCTGATCGTCGACGGCGTGATCCCCGGCAACGAAGGCCGCGGCTACGTGCTGCGCCGGATCGTGCGCCGCGCGATCCGCCACGGCTACAAGCTCGGCCGCAAGGGCTCGTTCTTCCACAAGCTGGTGGCCGACCTCGTCGCGGAGATGGGTGTCGCGTATCCGGAACTGAAGGAAGCGGAACAGCGCGTGACCGACGTGCTGCGCCAGGAAGAAGAGCGTTTCTTCGAGACGATCGAGCACGGGATGTCGATCCTCGAGGCTGCGCTCGCCGATGTCGACGCGAAGGGCGGCAAGGTGCTCGACGGCGAGCTCGCGTTCAAGCTGCACGACACCTACGGCTTCCCGCTCGACCTCACGGCCGACGTGTGCCGCGAGCGCGGCATGACGGTCGACGAGCCGGCGTTCGACGACGCGATGGCGCGCCAGCGCGAGCAGGCGCGCGCGGCCGGCAAGTTCAAGGCCGCGCAGGGCCTCGAGTACACGGGCGCGAAGACGACCTTCCACGGCTACGAGGAAATCGCGTTCGACGACGCGAAGGTCGTCGCGCTGTACGTCGACGGTTCGTCCGTCGACGAAGTGAAGACCGGCCAGGATGCGGTGATCGTGCTCGACCACACGCCGTTCTATGCGGAATCGGGCGGCCAGGTCGGCGATCAGGGCGTGCTCGCGAACGCGTCCACGCGCTTCGCGGTCGGCGACACGCTGAAGGTGCAGGCCGACGTGATCGGTCACCACGGCACGCTCGAACAGGGCACGCTGAAGGTGGGCGACGTGCTGCGCGCCGAGATCGATGCGCACCGCCGCGCGCGCACCCAGCGCAACCACTCGGCGACCCACCTGATGCACAAGGCGCTGCGCGAGGTGCTCGGCGCGCACGTGCAGCAGAAGGGTTCGCTCGTCGACGCGGACAAGACCCGTTTCGACTTCGCGCACAACGCGCCGCTGACCGATGACGAGATCCGCCGCGTCGAGAAGATCGTCAACGACGAGATCCTCGCGAACGCGCCGGGCATCGTGCGCGTGATGCCGTACGATGAAGCAGTGAAGGGCGGCGCGATGGCCCTCTTCGGCGAGAAGTACGGCGATGAAGTGCGCGTGCTCGACCTCGGCTTCTCGCGCGAGCTTTGCGGCGGCACACACGTGAGCCGCACGGGCGACATCGGCTTCTTCAAGATCGTGGTGGAAGGCGGCGTCGCGGCAGGCATCCGCCGTGTCGAGGCGATCACCGGCGACAACGCGTTGCGCTACGTGCAGGACCTCGACGCGCGCGTGAACGAAGCGGCCGCGGCGCTGAAGGCGCAGCCGTCGGAACTGACGCAGCGCATCGCGCAGGTACAGGACCAGGTGAAGTCGCTCGAGAAGGAACTGGGCGCGCTGAAGTCGAAGCTCGCGTCGAGCCAGGGCGACGAGCTCGCACAGCAGGCCGTCGAAATCGGCGGCGTGCATGTGCTGGCCGCGACGCTCGAGGGCGCGGACGCGAAGACGCTGCGCGAAACCGTCGACAAGCTGAAGGACAAGCTGAAGAGCGCGGCGATCGTGCTGGCTGCGGTCGAAGGCGGCAAGGTCAGCCTGATCGCGGGCGTCACGGCCGATGCGAGCAAGAAGGTCAAGGCCGGCGAGCTCGTGAACTTTGTCGCGCAGCAGGTCGGCGGCAAGGGCGGCGGCCGTCCGGACATGGCGCAGGCCGGCGGCACCGAGCCGGCGAACCTGCCGGCGGCGCTCGCGGGCGTCAAGGGCTGGGTCGAAGAGCGGCTTTGAGCGGCTCGGCCGGCGCGGCGCCCGTGAGGGCGGCACGCTGTCCGGCACCGCGCGGTTCTTTTGACGGAATCGCATGAAGCGACCCGATCGGCATTTGCCGGTCGGGTCGTTTTGCGTTTACGCCGGGTACGGGTGGCTGATTCGCCGCCATGCAAACGAACGATGCGCGCATCCGCTGGCGGATCGCGTCAGGCCGGCTGTGCCACGCGCGGCTTCTTCGCCTCGTCTGGCTGTCGGGCCGCCTCGCCAAGCGCATCGCGCAACGCGCCGAGCGCCGCCGACGCATAACCCTGCCGCCAGGCGAGCAGCGTGTCGATCCCTTCGAATTCGGGAATCGCATGCGCGGTGATGTGGTCGGTCTCGGGCTGCAGATCGAGCACCGAGCGCGGCGCGACCGCGACGCCCGCACCGGCCGCGACGCACGCGACGATCGCATGGTACGAGCCGAGTTCGAGCACGCGCGCCGGCTTCATCCCGTGTGCCGCATACCATTGCTCGACGTACTTGCGGTACGTGCAGCCGCGCTCGAACGCGATCAGCGTCGGCAGGATCACGTCGCGCGGCGTGCGTACCGGCGGATGGCCGCGCGGCGTCAGCAGCAGCAGGTCCTCGCGAAACACGGGCACCGACTCGAACGTATCGGGCAACACGTCCGGCGCGGGCGGGCGGGCGAACAACGCGGCGTCGATCTCGAATTCGCGCACTTTCTCGATCAGCCAGCCCGTCGTGCCCGTCACGAGTTCGAGCGACACGTCGGGCCATGCATGGTGGTAGCGGGCGAGCACGGTCGGCAGGCGGCTCGCGGCCGTGCTCTCCATCGTGCCGAGCCGCAGCCGCCCGCGCGGCGTGTCCTCGCGCACCGCGTCGCGCGCCTCGTCGGCGAGCGCGAGCAGGCGCTCCGCATACGGCAGCAACGTGTGCCCGGCCGGCGTCAGCACGAGCCGGCGGCCGTCGCGCACGAACAGCGCGGCGCCGAGTTCCTCCTCGAGCTGCTTGATGCGCGTCGTGACGTTCGACTGCACGCGATTGAGCTTCGCCGCCGCGCGCGTCACGCCGTTCTCGCGCACGACGGCCCGGAAAATCGCCAGCGCCGCCAGATCCATGATTCTCTCCGAGCGATGAATGGATTCTCAATTATTCATTTTTAGAGAACGGTTGGTCAAGCTACGATAAAGGCATCCCGATTCCGTTCCGTTCCGGCCCGCGCGTCGCGCGCCGGCACGCGCTGCCGCCATGTCCCGTTCCGATTCGCCGTCCGCTGCCCACGCGCTTCCTTCATACGAGACAGACCGTCGCGCCCGTGCGGCCGCGCTCGCCTGCATGATCGGGCTCGCGGTCGCGCTCGGCGTCGGCCGCTTCGCGTTCACGCCGCTGCTGCCGCTGATGCTCGCCGACGGCTCGATCGGCCTGAGGGCCGGCAGCTGGCTCGCGTCGGCGAACTACGCGGGCTACTTCGCCGGTGCGGTCAGTTGCGCCGCGCTGCGCATCGCGCCCGCTCGGATGGTCCGCTTCGGACTCGCGGCGACCGTGCTGCTCACCGCAGCGATGGGCGTCGGCCATCTGCTGCCCCTGTGGCTCGCGGTGCGCTTCGCCGCCGGCGTCGTCAGTGCGTGGACGTTCGTGTTCGTGTCGCAATGGGGGTTGCGTCGGCTTGCGGAACTTCATGCGCCGGAATGGAGCGGGGTGATCTATACGGGGCCCGGCGTCGGCATCGTGCTGACGGGGCTGATCGGCAGCGCGCTCGCCGGCCATCGCGCGGCGCCTGGCTGGCTGGGCTTCGCGGCGCTGTCGGCCGTGCTGTCGGTCGTGATCTGGCGCACGTTCGTCGTGACGCCGACGGCGGGCGCGCCGTCGGCCGGCACCGCGCCGCATGCGCCGGCCGCTGCGTGCGGCCATCGCGCGGACGCCGCGTGGCTCGTCGTGCTGTACGGGATGCCGGGCTTCGGCTACATCATCACGGCGACGTTCCTGCCCGTGATTGCACGCGCTGCGTTGCCTGCCGGTTCGCCGTGGCCCGACCTGTTCTGGCCGATGTTCGGCGCGGCGCTGATCGTCGGCGCGCTGTCGGCCGCGCGGCTGCCCGGGCACTGCGACAACCGGCTGCTGCTTGCGGGCGGTTGCGCGACGCAGGCGCTCGGCATCGCGGCCGGGATCGTCTGGCCCAATGCGGCGGGCTTCTCGCTCGGCAGCGTGCTGCTCGGCCTGCCGTTCACCGCCATCACGCTGTTCGCGATGCGCGAGGCTCGGCGTCTCCACGGCGAGCGCGCGGCGGGGCTGATGGGGTATGCGACCGCGTCATACGGCGTCGGGCAGATCGCGGGGCCGCTCGTGGCGGCGCCGCTGGTCGCGCGTTATGGCTCGTTCACGCCTGCACTGTGGGTCGCGGCCGCGGCGCTGCTGGCAGGCGCGGCGGGGTTTGCGGCGATCGCGGTGGTCGCCGTCGCGCATCGGCGCGCGTGAAACTGACGGTCGACACCGTCGGATCGCGTGCCGCGTCGACGGGCGGTGAGTAGCCGACTTCCGTCGGAAATGTGCGAGCCATCTACGGACGATATCAATATCGAACAGGACAGATCTATAGGATTACTATTTTTTTTATCGGTGTGACTTAGTACGCAACGCCATTTGAACGAGAGTTGCCGCGTAAATTTCGTACCTGATCTACATACATCCGGAATGTCTGTCTGTAGCATCCGCCCAACCAATTGATCGCCGGAGCATGTCCGGCGGTTCGACTTCGGATGCAGTGGCGTATGTGGGTAGATCAAGCTCAAGCAAGAATCGTCGTCCGTTACCGTGGCGACATCGGCAGTTTCCTCGTCGCCGATCCTCGCACGGCGGACTCGCCGGTCGTCGCCGTCGATGCCGGCGGCGTTCGACGCGCAGTCAGAGGGGGCGGCCTTGCGCTGTGCCTGTCGCTGTTGTGGGGGGCGGGCGCCGCGAGCCTGTCAGGGCAGGCACACGCACAGGTGCCGAACGCCGGGACGTCGATGCGCGACGTCGAAACGTCACGTCCGAACCTGCCGCCGGAGGCCACGCCCGATCTCGAGATCGTCCCGTCCGACAGCGCCGTGCAGTCGCAACCCGATACCGGGCCGCGCATCCTCGTGCGCGCGTTCGAGATCGGCGGCAACACCGTGTTCGACAGCGAAACGCTGCAGGCGCTCGTTGCCGATGTGGCCGGCGACACGCTGGGGTTCGCCGACCTGCAGCGCGCGGCCGAGCGGATCACCGCCTACTATCGCGAGCGCGGCTACGTGCTGGCGCGCGCCTTTCTGCCCAAGCAGGACATCGAAGACGGTGTCGTGCGCGTCGAAGTCTCCGAAGGGCGCTACGGCCGCATCGAGCTCCAGAACCATTCCCGCGTGTTTGACACCGCGCTGCGGCAGCCGCTCGCCGCGCTGCGTTCGGGCGACGTCGTCCACGGCTCCAGTCTCGAGCGCAGCCTGCTGTTGCTCGACGATCTGGCGGGCGTCGGCGCGCGCGGCACGCTGCGGCCCGGCGAAGCGCCCGGCACCACCGATCTCGTTGTCGAGACCGAACGCGGGGCGCCGGCGTCGGGGGCGCTCGAATTCGACAACTTCGGCGACGAGTCGACAGGGCGCTACCGCGTCGGCGGCAGCGTCGACGTCAATGCGCCGCTGCGGCTCGGCGATCGCCTGAGCCTGCGCGGGCTCGTCAGCAACGAACGGCAACGCTATTACCGCGCCGCCTATCAGGTGCCGGTCGGGCCTGCGTCGACGCGAGTCGGCGTCGCGTATTCGTCGCTGCGTTACCGGCTCGCCGGAAGTTTTTCCGATCTCGACACGAGTGGGCGCGCCAGCGTGCAGACCGTGTACGTCGCGCAGCCGATCGTGCGCGCGCGCGATCTCAATCTCACCGCGCAGGTTCAATACGAAAACAAGAACCTGAGCGACGAATACGGCACTTTCTCGCTCCGCAACGACAAGAACGTCGGCATGTGGACCTTCGGGCTCAGCGGCAACAGCCAGGACGGCTGGATGGGGGGCGGCCGCAACGGCTTCTCGGTGATGTTCGGTGTGGGACGGTTGCGCAGCAGCGACGCGTTCGAATCGAATCCGATAACGAAGACGATCGGCACCTTCAAGAAACTCAACCTGAACGCGCAGCGGATTCAGGCATTGGGCGGCCGGTTTCAGCTGTATGCGCAGATCAGCGCACAGCTTGCGTCGCGCAATCTCGACTCGTCCGAGAAATTCAGCCTTGGCGGCCCGTACGGCGTACGCGCGTATGCGCTTGGCGCAGGCAGCGGCGATCAGGGCTGGCAGGCCAGCGCGGAACTGCGTTATCTCGCCGCGCCGGGATGGCAGGTCAGCATGTTCGTCGATGCGGGCGGTGTGCAGATCAACCGGCGTCCGTGGACGAGCGAGCGGAATACACAACACATGCAGGCGGCGGGTGTCGGCGCGACCTGGCTCGGCACGAACCGGCAGGTCTCGCTGACGGCCGCATTGCCGCTCGGCAAAGCAAGCGATTCGCCGACCCGAGCGCCGAGCGTATGGATTCAGGCCGCTCAGTATTTCTGAGCA
>NZ_JBSAXD010000038.1:0-83887 GCF_053427715.1 Burkholderia sp. MR1-5-21 | reverse complement strand
GAAAAAGGCTGCCCCTCAGGGCAGCCCTCGATGCGCGGAGAGCAATCCGGCGTCAACGCCGCAACAGCGGCGCGCGCGTCATCCGGCCTGCCGTGCGGCGGCAAGCGCCTGCGCGACGCCGACATACTCGGCCACGCTCACGTCTTCCGCCCGGCGTGCGAGATCGAAGCCGAGCGCGTCGAAATCGATCGTGTCGCGATACTCGCCAAGCGTATTGCGCAGCATCTTGCGGCGCTGCGAGAACGCGGCCGTGACGACCTCGCCGAGCAGCACGGGATCGACGTCCGGCAGTTCGTGCAGCTCGTACGGGATCATCCGCACGATCGCCGAATCGACCTTCGGCGGCGGCTGGAACGATTCGGGCGGCACGTCGATCAGCTTGTCCATCACGTAGCGGTACTGGAGCATCACCGACAGGCGCGAGAACGCCTTCGTGCCCGGCTCGGCGACCATCCGCTCGACCACTTCGTTCTGCAGCATGAAATGCTGGTCGACGACCGCGTCGGCGAACGTCATCAGGTGAAACAGCAGCGGACTCGAAATGTTGTACGGCAGGTTGCCGACGATGCGCAGCGTCGGCTTGTCGCCGGGCACGGCGAGCGTGCGGAAGTCGAACGCGAGCGCGTCGCCCGCATGCAGTTCGAGCAGCGGGCCGAAACGCTGCTGCAGCCGGCCGATCAGGTCCCGGTCGAGCTCGACCGCATGCAGCGGCGACTCGGGCGTTGCCAGACGTTCGATCAGCGGCCCGGTCAGCGCGCCGAGGCCCGGCCCGATCTCGACCATCCGCTGGCCGCGCGCCGGACCGATCGCCGCGACGATCGAGTCGATCACGCCGTGATCGACGAGGAAGTTCTGCCCGAAGCGCTTGCGCGCGAAATGGCCCTGGTGCTGTCTGCTGTTCGACATCGACTGAAAAAAACGAAAAAACGCGATGAAAGGAGTCGTCAGGCCGCGCGGCGATGGCGCGCCATCGTGACGGCCGTGTCGAGCGCGGCGACCATGCTGCCCGGATCGGCGCGGCCGGTGCCGGCGAGGTCGAGCGCGGTGCCGTGATCGACCGACGTGCGGATGATCGGCAGGCCAAGCGTGACGTTGATGCCCTCGCCGAACGTCGCGTACTTGAGCACCGGCAGGCCCTGGTCGTGGAACATCGCGAGCACGCAGTCCGCATCGGCGAGGTAGCGCGGCTGGAACAGCGTGTCGGCCGGATACGGGCCGCGCGCGTCGATGCCCTGCGCGTTCGCGCGCGCAAGCGCAGGCGCGATCACGTCAATTTCCTCGCGGCCGAGATAGCCGTTCTCGCCGGCGTGCGGGTTCAGGCCCGTCACGAGGATGCGCGGCGCGGCAAGCCCGAAGTCGCGCCGCAGGTCGTGATCGACGATCGCGAGCGTCTCGAGCAGCCCGTCGACCGTCAGTGCGGCCGACACGTCCTTCAGCGGCAGGTGCGTGGTCGCGAGCGCGACGCGCAGCGGTTTGTCGCCGGTGCCGGCCAGCATCATCACGACGCGCGGCGTGCCGGTGCGCTCAGCCAGGTATTCGGTATGGCCGGTGAACGGAACGCCCGCGTCGTTGATCGTGCTCTTCTGCAACGGCGCGGTGACGATCGCATCGAATTCGCGCGCGAGCGCGCCGTCGATCGCCGCGTCGAGCAACCCGAGCACGTAGCGGCCGTTCGCCGCGTTCAGCTCGCCCGCGCGCGCTGGCGCGGCGAGCGCGTGGTGCCCGACGGCAACCTGCCCGCCGGCGGCAAGCGCCGCCCAATCCGCACCGACTGCCGCCGCACGCTCGGCGAGCAGCGCCGCGTCGCCGAGCACGGTAAAGCGCGCGTCGGGCCAGCGCTGGCCGGCGTCACGCAGCGCCTGCACGGTCAGCTCCGGGCCGACGCCCGCGGGCTCGCCGGTCGTGATCGCGATATGTAACGCGGGCAGCGCGGGCGTCGTCATCGGCGGCTCGCTCAGTTTTGCTGGCCGAAGCCGCCGATCTTGTACTGCACGTACGACGAATCGCGCAGCTCGCGCAGCCAGTCGGCATACGCCTGCTCGGCCTTGCGCTGGCCGATCGCCTGACGCGCGATGTCCATCTGCTGCTGCACCGAGCCTTCCGCGTCGCGACGGCCGAGCACCTGGATCAGGTGGTAGCCGTACTCGGTGCGCACCGGGGTGCTGACCTGGCCGTCCTGCAGGTTGTTCATCGCACGCTCGAATTCCGGCACGGTCTCGCCCGGGCTGATCCAGCCGAGATCGCCGCCCTGCGACGCGGAACCGTCCTGCGAATAGGTGCGGGCGAACTTCGCGAAGTCGCCGCCGGCCGCGATCTGATTGCGGATGTCGAGCAGCTGCTGGCGCGCCTGGCCTTCGGACTTGCCTTCGCCGACGCGCAGCAGGATGTGGCGCACGTGCGTCTGCACGATCTTCGGCGCGGCGGCCGACGTGCCCTGGCTCTGGCGGCGGTCGACGAGGCGCACGATCTCGAAGCCGTCAGGCACGCGGATCACCGTCGGATTGACCTGGCCCGGGCGCAGCTTCGACGCGGCGTCGACGACTTCGGAAGGCAGCGCGCCCGGCGCCTTGAAGCCGAGGTCGCCGCCCTTCTTCGCGTCGTTCGCCTCCGAGTTGTTCTTCGCGAGCCGCTCGAAATCGCTGCCCGACAGCGCCTGCTTCAGCAGTGCATCGGCCTTCGCCTGCGCGGCCTCGATGTCCTGCTGCGGCGCGTTGGTCGGCGCCTTGATGAAGATGTGCTGGAAGCGCAGGTCCTGCTGCTGCGACGCGTTCGGCCCGCGCTGGCTCGCGATGTAGTTCGCGACCTCGGCGTCCGACACGGTGATCTTGCCGTCGACCTCGCGCTCGCGCAGCTTCGACAGCGTCAGCTCGGTGCGCGCGTCGCTCGTGAAGACGCTCCACGGCACGCCTTGCGCCTCGAGCCGCGAGCGGTACTGGTCGAGCGTCATGCCGTTCGCCTGCGCGAGCCGCTGCAGCGTCGTCTGCACCTGCGCGTCGTCGACGCGGATCCCGTCGTCCTTGGCCTTCTGCACCTGGATGCGCTCGAGCACCATCTGGTTCAGCACCTGCGCGCGCAGCTGGTCGAGCGCCGGCACCGGCGCGTTCTGCTGCTGCAGCCGGCGCGAGATCAGGCCGACGCGCTGGTCGAGTTCGCGGCCCGTGATCACGTCGTTGTTGACGACCGCGACGACTTCGTCGGTGAGCTGCGCGCCTTGCGAACCGAGCGCCTGCGCCGCAGCCGGCGCGGCGGCGAGCAGCGCGGCGGACGCGGCGAGGCTGGACACGACTGCCGCGAAGCGAAGGGTTTTCTTCATTGCCACTGATACTCCATTGAAATCGGGCTCATCCGGTGCGGGCGCCTGCTCTGCCGCTCGCGGGCGCCCCGGCGTTACTCGTAGTTGCTGAAGCGGGACAACGGCGGCGGTGCGGGCGGCAGCGGCGTATAGCCCGCCACCCCGGCGCGGAACGCGGACACGAGACCGTTGTCGATGCTCGACAGCCCCTTCAGCGTGAGCTGCGCCATGAACCGCGTCGAGGAATTCTGCTGTCCCGACGAGTTCACACCGTTCGCGTACCGCTGGATCCCGACCCCGAGCGCCCAGCAATCCGCGTCGTATTGTAAGCCGAGCAGGCCGTCGACCACCCGGTCGCCGGCGATGTCGTAGTTGAAGCGGCCGATCGCATACAGGCGGCGGGTCAGCGGCCATTGCGCGGAGATCAGGAACTGGTTGATCGGCTGGCCGTCGAGCGTCGTGTTCGCGCGCGTATAGCGGTAGCCGACGTTGATCACCTTGCGCACGTCGGGGCTGTAGCCGAAGCCGATGCTCGACTTCACGAGCTGGTTGTTGTTCTGGTTGTACTGGAACGCGGTCTCCGACTGGAAACCGGCGCCCAGCTTGAGCGCGGCGCCCGCGATCAGGTCCGAGTGCCGCGCCTGCGACGCGGCCTGGCCCGAGTTCAGCGTCACGCGCTGGTCCGCGAAGTAGTACTGCTGCGCGACCACGAAGCGCGCGCGCTCGTCGCCGGTGCGCGGATCGATGAAGCGCGACGTCAGCCCGGCCGTGATGCGGTTCGCATCGGCGATCCGGTCGTTGCCGACGAACGTGTTCGGCTGGTAGATCTCCGCGAGCCCGAAGTCCGATTCCGCGGTGTCGAACAGCGGCGCGCTCGACTGGTTGCGGTAAGGCGTGTACACGTAGTACAGGCGCGGCTCGAGCGTCTGGATGAAATCCTGGCCGAACAGGTGCACCGAGCGGTCGAAGATCAGGCCGGAGTCAAAGCTGACGGTCGGGACCGATTCGGTGAAGTGCTTCGGGTTGTTCGGCGTGCTCGACGACAGGTGGTTCAGGTCGTACGACGCGAAATGGTACTGGACCTTCGGCACCGCGAAGTAGCCGGGGCCGTAGACGCCGTACGCGATGTACGGGTTGAGAACGATCCGGTCGCCTTCCGTCGAATCGGCTGTCGTGATGCGAAAGCGCGAATAGTCGGCTTCCGCGCCGAAGTCGAAGCCGCCGACGTTGTACTTCGTGTACTTCACGTTCAACTGCGGCTCACGGCTGTACGGCGCGATCGACGGCGGCAGCGTCTGCCAGTGCTGGTAGCGCGCGAGCACCGACCACGGGCCGTTGTTGTACGTCAGGCCCGCTTCCTGCTGATACAGCGTCTGCGTGCCGTTGACGAACTGGTTCATCGACCCAAGGTCTTCCGGGAACGTGTTGTCCGAGACCTTGTTGTAATAGACGTAGCCGCCGAAGCCGTTGCCGAAGTTCTGCTGGTGCTGCCAGTAGATCGCGTAGCGGTCGCGTTTCGCGAGCGCGTCGTGCGGCAGGTAATTGGCGGTAAACGTGCCCGAATACGTCGGCGACAGATAGCGGAACGTCGCCTCGGTCTGCACCCCGCGCTTCGAGATGATGCGCGGCGTGATCGTCAGGTCGCGATTCGGCGCGATGTTGAAGTAGTACGGCAGCGACAGCTCGAACCCGTTGTTCGAGTTCATCGAGAACGTCGGCGGCAACAGGCCGCTGCGCCGTTCGCCCGACAGCGGGAACGTGAGCCACGGGCTCGCGAAGATCGGCACGCCCTGGAAGAACAGCACGCCGTTGCGCGCCGTGCCTTCGTCGGCGCCGGTGTCGAAATCGAAGCGGCTGCCCTTGATGTACCACGCCGGGTCCGTCGCGCACTGGCACGCGGTGTAGGTGCCCTTGACGAAGACCGAGCGCTCGCTGTCGAGCAGGTCGACGCGCTCCGCGCTGCCAGAGCCGCCCGTCACGTTGAAGTGGTACTTCGGCGCCGTCATGAAGCCCTGGTTCGCCTCGACCTTCAGGTGCGCCTCGGGGCCCGCGAACGACGTGCCGCCGTTGACCACCCTGACCTGGCCGTACGCGTCGGCCATGTCCGTGTCCTGGTCGTAGTGGATCGCGTCGGCCTTCACGACCGCGTCGCCGCGGCGGAGTTCGGCGGAGCCCTTCGCGGCCAGGTCCTGGTCGGCCGTGCCGCTCGTATGATCGGCGATCACGAAGGTGGCCGGCTTCGAGCCGTCCTTCAGCGGATGCTCGTCGAGCTGGGGCGCGAGACGCAGATCCCACGGCGAGTCGAGCGGCTGCGGCTGCGCGGCCGCGCCCGCCAGCTGCGCGTGCGACACGGCCGGCATGAGGCCGGGCACGGCCAGCAGCGCGAGCGCGAGCCGCCGCTTGCGCGGCGCCCCGTCACCGGGGAAAACATTCGGGAATAGCGGTTTGGGCGGCATCTATCGTTTGGCGAATCGCCCCTCGTCAACCCGTGCCTTCGCGCATCGCGGCCCGCGCAATCGGACCATGACTGCGGCGAAGCGCAAACCAGGGAAGGCGATCGGGCGAACGGCGCGGCAGGCGGCGGGCCTGCGCGGCGGAAGCTGACGCGGGGCGCGTCAAAAAAGTCGTGGGGTATTATATGGCAAGACGTTCCCCCCTCCCGCGAGTTTCATGACGCCCCCATCTGCCGCATCTCACGCCGACGCCCGCCTCGACGCACTCACCGCCTGGCTGCGCCCGCTCGCCGAGCGCTTTGCGCTCGACCTCGCCACCCTCGCGCCCGCGTCCTCGGACGCCAGCTTCCGCCGCTACTTCCGCGTCGCATCGGCGTCGCAGCCCGGCGGCTCGCTGATCGCCGTCGACGCGCCGCCGCCCGAAAAGTGCCGGGAATTCGTCCAGGTCGCGCAGTTGCTCGCCGACGCGGACGTCCACGTGCCGCAGGTGCTGGCCCACGATTTCGACGCCGGCTTCATGCTCGTGACGGATCTCGGCCGGACATCGTACATCTCGGTGCTCGACCCGGCCGACCCGCTCGCCGCGCGGCCGCTGATGCGCGCCGCGCTCGACGCGCTGATCCGCTTCCAGCTGAGTTCGGCGCCCGGCGTGCTGCCGCCGTTCGACGACGCGTTCCTGCGCCGCGAGATGGAGCTGATGCCCGAGTGGTACATCGGCCGGTACCTCGGCCAGACGGTCGGCGACGCGATGCGCGGCACGCTCGAGCGCACGTTCGCGCTGCTGATCGCGAGCGCCCGCGCGCAGCCGCAGGGCTTCATGCTGCGCGATTTCATGCCGCGCAACCTGATGGTCTGCGAGCCGAACCCGGGCGTGCTCGACTTCCAGGACGCGGTTGAAGGGCCGCTGACCTACGACGTCGTGTCGCTGCTGCGCGACGCGTTCATCAGCTGGGACGAGGAATTCGAGCTCGACTGCTTCGCGTACTACTGGGAGAAGGCGAAGAAGGCCGGCCTGCCGGTCGATCCCGATTTCGGCGAGTTCTATCGCCAGCTCGAATGGATGGGCCTGCAGCGCCACATCAAGATCCTCGGCCTGTTCGCGCGGATCAACTACCGCGACGGCAAGCCGCATTACCTCGCGGACCTGCCGCGCTTCCTGACCTATGCGCGCAAGGTCGCGCTCCGCTACCGCCCGCTCGTGCCGTTCGCGAAGCTGCTCGACGAGCTCGAAGGCACGGCGGCCGACGTCGGCTATACGTTCTGAACGCTCCGAAGATGAGTCCAACCCTCACCACGGCGATGATCTTCGCCGCCGGGCGCGGCGAACGGATGCGCCCGCTCACCGACACCTGCCCGAAACCGCTGCTCGAAGCGGGCGGCAAGCCGCTGATCGTGTGGCAGATCGAGCGGCTCGCGCAGGCGGGCATCGAGACGATCGTGATCAACCATGCGTGGCTGGGCGTTGCGCTCGAAGCCGCGCTCGGCGACGGCGCGCGCTGGGGCGTGCGGCTCGTCTATTCGGCCGAAGGCGAAGCACTCGAAACGGCCGGCGGGATCGCACAGGCGCTGCCGCTGCTCGAACGCGACGGCCGGCCGACGGTCTTCGTCGCGGTGGCAGGCGACGTGTTCTGCGAATTCGACTACCGGACCCTCGCCGCGCACGCGGCGCGGATGGCGGCGCTCGACGCACCGGCAATGCATCTCGTGATGGTGCCGAACCCGACGTTCCACCCGTCGGGCGACTTCGCACTGGACGACGGCCGGCTGTCGCTCGACGGCGCCACGCGGGTCACGTTCGGCAGCATCGGCCTCTACGACACACGGATGTTCCACGACCTCGCGCCCGGCACGCGGCGCGCGCTGACGCCGTACTTCCGCGCGACGATCGAAGCCGGCCGCGCGAGCGGCGAACTGTACGAAGGGATCTGGGAAAACGTCGGCACGCCTGCGCAGCTCGGCGAGCTCGACGCACGGCTGCGCGGCGCGCGCTGACCTGAAACCGGCGGCGCATGGGCGCCGCCTCGCGTGCACCGCCGCCACGCGTTCCGTGCGGCGCGGCTTCGTCAGCGCCCGGCCACCACGCTCAGACCTCCTCGGCCTCCTCGCCGCCTGCCGCCGCGCGCTGCTGCTGCAGCGCCCACATCTGCGCATACAGCCCGTCCGCGCGCACCAGCGCGTCGTGCGTGCCACGCTCGACGATCCGCCCGTGATCCATCACGAGGATCTGCTGCGCATGCACGACCGTCGACAGCCGGTGCGCGATCACGAGCGTCGTGCGATGCCGCGCGATCTGCTCGAGCTCGTGCTGGATCGCGCGCTCCGAGCGCGAATCGAGCGCCGACGTCGCCTCGTCGAACAGCAGGATCGGCGGGTTCTTCAGCAGCGTGCGCGCGATCGCGACGCGCTGCTTCTCGCCGCCCGACAGCTTGAGGCCGCGCTCGCCGACCGGCGTGTCATAACCCTTCGGCAGGCTTTCGATGAACTCGTGGATATGCGCGGCGCGCGCGGCCGCGATCACCTCGTCGCGGGTCGCGGTCGGCCGCCCGTACGCGATGTTGTAGTAAATCGAATCGTTGAACAGCACGGTGTCCTGCGGCACGATGCCGATCGATGCGCGCAGCGAATCCTGCGTGACGTCGCGGATGTCCTGCCCGTCGATGCGGATCGCGCCGCCCGCCTGCCGGTCGAGATCGTAGAAGCGGAACAGCAGGCGCGACAGCGTCGACTTGCCCGAGCCGCTGTGGCCGACCACCGCGGTCGTCGTGCCCGCGTCGATCGTGAACGTGACGTCGTGCAGGATCGGCCGCGACGCTTCGTACGCGAAATTCACGTGCTCGAAACGCACCTGCGCGCCCGCGACGGCAAGCGCCGGCGCATCGGGCGCGTCCGCGACTTCCTTCGGCGCGGACAGCAGCCCGAACATCCGGTCCATGTCGGTGAGGCTCTGCTTCAGTTCGCGATACACGACGCCGAGGAAGTTCAGCGGAATGTACAGCTGCAGCATGAACGTGTTGATCAGCACGAGATCGCCGAGCGTCAGCTTGCCGGCGAGCACGCCCTGCGTCGCGCGCCACAGGATGAACACGAGCCCGGTGCCGATGATCGCCTGCTGGCCGAAATTCAGCACCGACAGCGAGTTCTGCGAACGGATCGCGGCCTTGCGGTAGCGCTTCAGGTTTTCGTCGTAGCGCTGCGCCTCCCAGTCCTCGTTGCCGAAGTACTTGACCGTCTCGTAGTTGATCAGCGAATCGATCGCGCGGGAATTCGCGCGCGAATCGAGCTCGTTCATCGTGCGGCGGAAGTGCGTGCGCCAGTTGGTGACCTTCACGGTGAACACGATGTACGTGACCAGCGCGGCGAACGTCACGTACGCGTAGTACGCCTCGTACTTGACGACGAAGAAGCCGAGCACGAGGCCGACTTCGACGAGCGTCGGCAGGATGCTGTACAGCGAGTACGAAATCAGCTGCTGGATGCCGCGCGTGCCGCGCTCGATGTCGCGCGACATGCCGCCCGTCTGCCGTTCGAGATGGAACCGCAGCGACAGCCCGTGCAGGTGCCGGAACACCTGCAGCGCAAGCCGGCGCACCGCGCTCTCCGTCACTTTCGAGAACAGGATCTCGCGCAGCTCGGTGAACATCGACGTCGACAGCCGCACGAGCGCATACGCGACCACGAGCAGCCCGACGCCGCCCGCGAGGATGATCCCGGCCGACTGATCGGCGCGGCCGAGCGCGGTCAGATGCTGGACCGACGCGAGATGGTCGACGATGCGCTTCATCACGACCGGCACGCCGAGGTTCGCGACCTTCGCGCCGATCAGGCAGCCGAGCGCGAGCGCCACGCGCCATTTGTAGGTCGCCAGGTAAGGCAGCAGCGAGCGGATCGTCTGCCAGTCGTTGCGAGGCCCGGTGTGAAGCGGCGCGGGCTCGCCGGAAGCGGGAAATCGGCGCATGGGGAACAGGTCGGCAGCAGTGCGGGCCGGACGCCTCGACGGCCGGTGCGCCCGCTTTCTCGTACAATTTGCGAACGTTGTATTGTCGCAGAAGCCGGTTCGCGCCGCTGTCCGTGGCCTCGCCGGCCGCCGGCGCGGACGGGCGCGTTTATTACAGGATGAAAGCCTACACCATGACCGACACCCCGCTCGCCCTTCAAAAACAACCCGCGCTGCGCGTCGTGCCGCAGCCGTCCGATGCCAACGTCCACGGCGACGTGTTCGGCGGCTGGATCATGTCGCAGGTCGACATCGCCGGCTCGATTCCCGCGAGCCAGCGCGCGAACGGCCGGGTCGCGACCGTCGCGGTCAATTCGTTCGTGTTCAAGCAGCCGGTGTTCGTCGGCGACCTGCTGAGCTTCTACGCAACCGTCACGCGCACCGGCAACACGTCGGTCACGGTCGACGTCGAGGTCTATGCGCAGCGCATGCGCATCGCGGGCGAAGTCGTGAAGGTAACCGAAGCGACGCTCACCTACGTCGCGACCGGCCCGGACCGCAAGCCGCGGCCGCTCCCGGCGCTCGAGTGACGTCTGCGCGGGCCCGACTCGGCCCGCAAGCGTCCGGCGGCCGGGCCGCCGGGGGCACTGTTGCCGGATTCCCCGCCCGGGTGCCCGGTCAGTGCGTGGCCGTCAGCCCGAATTCCCGCATCGCCGGCACGAAATCGTGGTTCAGCTTCGGCTTGCGGGACAATTTCACCAGCACGTAGCGCTGGAACGGCGCGAGCCGCTGCCATTGCGCGACATCGGGCGCCGGCAGCCCCGCCAGCAAGCTCTGCTGCACCAGCGCGTCCGGCACCCGCTCGGTGCTGCGCCAGGTCGGCCGGTCGTCCGGCTGGAACCAGCTCGGTTCGAGATCGGCGTGCGTGCGCAGCATCTCGAACAGCGCGTGGTCGAAATTGGGTTCGATCGCGGTGTCCTCGTCGGCCGGAAAGCGCGCGAGCAGCTTGCGATCCTCGAGCGGCAGCAACTGCCACTGCTCGAGCGAGATCCGCAAGCCGAAGCGGTCGAGATTGAAGCGCACGATCATCGGGATGTACGTGAAATTTTCCGACGATTCGCGTTCGAAATTGAAAAGCAACGGTGCGTCGCTGAGTCCCATGGTCGTTACCTTGGCGGATGCCGGCGCGGCCGGCCTGCCTGAGGTATTTTAGAACCTCTGCGTGCGCACGGCGGCGCGATCGTCGTCCGTCCCCGCACGCGCGTCAAACCAACGGGAGTCTCGGTGAATCCGACCAACACAGACGAACTGCGAGACGAACTGCATGCCGAACCGCGGGGCGCGATCGACCTGGCCGTGCGCCGCACGCGCGGCGGCGCCGTCGCGACGGCGATCGACCACGTCGGCCAGGAATGGCCGGTCGCGCTCGTCTTCAACGGCATCTCGCACGCGGTGATGATGTGCACGCCGCGCGACTTGGAGGCGTTCGCGGTCGGCTTTGCGATTTCGGAAGGCATCGTCGCGCGCGGCAGCGACATCAAGGACATCGAGGTGGTCCTGCACGCCGACGCGCCGCTGCCGTACGCCGAAGTCCACCTGGAAGTCGTGCAGCAGGCGTTCGCCGCGCTGAAGGACAAGCGGCGCGCGCTCGCCGGGCGCACCGGCTGCGGCGTGTGCGGGATCGAAAGCATCGACCTGCTCGACCTCGCGCCGGAACGCGTGCCCGACACGGGTTTCCTCGCCCGCCTCGCGCCCGACGCGCTCGCGCGCGCCGCCGGCGAGCTGCCCGCCCATCAGGCGCTGACGAAGCTGACGGGCGGCCTGCACGCGGCCGCATGGTGCGACGCAACAGGCGCGATCCGCGTGGCGTTCGAAGATGTCGGCCGCCACAACGCGCTCGACAAGCTGATCGGCTCGCTCGTGCTTGCGCGCGCGGACACGACCGACGGCTTCGTGTTCCTGTCGAGCCGCGCGAGTTACGAGCTGGTCCGCAAGGCCGCGCGCGTCGGCATGCCGATGGTCGCGACGATCTCGGCGCCGTCGTCGCTCGCGATCGCGATCGCGCAGCAGGCCGGCCTGCGGCTCGTCAGCTTCTGCCGCGCGTCCGGCCACGTGGATTACGGCGCCGCGTGAGCGCTCGCGGCGGGCGCCGTGCCCGCCGGTTCGGGAACGGCTGCCGGCAGTTCGTCGGCGGCGGCCGGCGGGAGCGCCTCGCATGCCGCGTCGCTCGTCCGGTTCCCGCGGTAGTCCGTCCACAGCTTGCGGTCGGTGTCGTAGAGCTTGCAGCGGCGGGCCGTGTCGAAGTACCAGCGCCAGCTGAAGCGCTGCACGACGATCCGCCCGGGCAGCATGTCCTCCAGCTTCGCCTGCGCGGGCTTGAGCCGGTACAGCGGCACACTCATGTCGACGTGATGCGCGGTGTGCTCCATGATGTGGTGCAGCAGGCCGCCGATACCGAACGGGAACGTCAGGTGCAACGTGGTCGACACGAACGGTGCGGCATTCGACCATTCCGCGCGGTTCGCGTGCCACGCGATGCGCGGATCGGTATGGTGGACATACACGACGAACCCGATCATCGAGCACCAGAACAGGAACGGCACGAGCACGGCGGTTGCGAGCAGCAGCGCGACGGGTTGCCGGGTCGCGATCGCCATCCAGACGACGGCGGCGATCCACACGGCCGCGAATCCGGTCACCAGCAGGCAGTCGCGCCGGAACACGGGCCGCGACGCACCGATATAGGTGCTGGTCGGGAAATACATCCGGAGCCACCAGATCTCGACGAGATAGTAGAGCCCCGGCGCCCAGCCGCTTCGGTAGACGCGATCCAGCAAGCGGCGCGCCGGCGACAGCGCGGCGAATTCCGCCGGCGTATGGGGCGCCCACACGAAATCGAAGCCCTTCAGGTTCGTATAGCCGTGGTGCACGACGTTGTGCCCGACTTCCCACAGGCTGTACGGCGTCAGCGACGGCAGGAACGCGATGCGGCCGAGCCAGCGGTTCAGCCGCCGATCGGGTGTCAGGCTCTGATGGCACGCGTCGTGCCCGATGATGAAGAGCCGCCCGATGATGAACCCGGCGGCCATCCCGCAGACGATCCTGCCGACGATCGACGGAATCAGCAGCGCGCCGGCGAACGCCGCGAACAGCAGCAGGTAATCGAGCACGAGCAGCAGGGTCGGGCGCACGATCTCGCGCGTGGCGAACGGCACGAGCCACGCGCGGATGACCTTGCGATGCGGGATCGGCTCGTCGGCGCGAACCGGGGTCTGGGAATCGTTGTTGACCATGATGCAGAAAGGCGCGCGAATCGCACGCCCCCGGAAAGAAGAAGAGCCGTGCAACGACGCACGGCGCGAATGCATGCAGCGGGCGACCGGCAAGGGCGACCGGCCAGGGCGACCGGTTACCGCGACATCATGTTCATGCTGACGTTGTGCATCACCCACAGCGTGCCGAAGATCAGGATCAGCGCGGTGAGCACGGTGTAGCTGAACGCCATCACGTTCCAGCGCTGGCTGGACGACGTGTTCATGTGCAGGAAGCAGACGAGATGCACGACGATCTGCGCGAATGCGAGCACCGCGAGCGCGATGATCGCCGTCTTCGGCGGCAGCACGCCGCCCATCACGAGGCCGAACGACGCGGCCGTCAGCAGCACCGACAGCACGAAACCGGCGATGTAGCCGCCGGCCGTGCCGTGCGCGTCATCGTGGTGGATGAGTTCCGAATGGGCCATTTAGATCACGCTCGCGAGATAGACGAAGGAGAACACGCAGATCCAGACGATGTCGAGGAAGTGCCAGAAGAGGCTCAGGCAGGTGAGGCGCCGGAAGTCGCGCTCCGTCATGCCGGGCCCCCCCGCGATCTGCACAACGAGCACGACCATCCACAAGAGGCCGACCGCCACGTGCAGCCCGTGCGTGCCGACGAGCGCGAAGAACGCTGACAGGAATGCGCTGCGCTGCGGGCCCGCGCCTTCCGCGATCAGGTGCGAGAACTCGCGCAGTTCCATCGCGAGGAACGCGACGCCGAGCACGAACGTCACCGCGAGCCAGACGAACACCGTGCCGCGCCGGCGGCGCTGCGCGCCGAGCATCGCGAAGCCGTACGTGATGCTCGACAGCAGCAGCGCCGCCGTCTCGAGCGCGACGCCCGGAATGTCGAACAGGTCCTTCGCGGTCGGGCCGCCCGCGAACTGGTGGCCGAGCACCGCGAACGTCGCGAACAGCGACGCGAAGATCACGCAGTCGGTCATCAGGTACAGCCAGAAGCCGAACACCGAATGCGACGGCGGATGGTGGTGCGCCGCCGGATGACGGGCGGCGCCCGTGAGAGATTGATACGACATCAGTTCGCCTCCAGTTCGGCTTCCGGCGACGGCGCGCGCATCCGCACGCCTGCGCGTTGTTCCTCGATCTTGCGGACGGTATCCGCCGGAATGTAATAGCCTTCGTTGTCCTGCGCGCTGTACAGCACCACCGTCGCGACGATGCCGACGAGCGACGCGATCGCGAGCCACCAGATGTGCCAGACGAGCGCGAAGCCGAGCAGCAGGCTGAACACGCCGACGAACAGGCCGGCGCTCGTATTGGACGGCATGTGGATGTCCTGGTACGTGACGTTCTTGCCGAGCCCGATGCCGAGGCCCTTCGCCTTGCGATACGCGAGCTCGTCGAGTTCGTGCACGTCCGGAATCACCGCGAAGTTGTAGACGGCCGGCGGCGACGACGTCGCCCATTCGAGTGTGCGGCCGTTCCACGGGTCACCCGTCACGTCGCGATACTGCGACTGCGCGCGGTTGCGCCAGCCGACCCACACCGATGCGACC
Source organism: Burkholderia sp. MR1-5-21 (assembly GCF_053427715.1). Taxonomy (NCBI): domain Bacteria; kingdom Pseudomonadati; phylum Pseudomonadota; class Betaproteobacteria; order Burkholderiales; family Burkholderiaceae; genus Burkholderia; species Burkholderia sp. MR1-5-21. The sequence continues at coordinate 69,374 of NZ_JBSAXD010000038.1, read as the reverse complement.
TGGAACACCACGCCGAGCGCGATCAGCGCCACGCCGAACGCGGCGGCGACCAGCCACGGATGCCACGCCGGGTTGTCGTAGTGGTTCAGGCGGCGCGTCATGCCCATGAAGCCGAGCACGTACAGCGGCACGAACGCGACGTAGAAGCCGGTGAGCCAGCACCAGAACGCGCGCTTGCCTTGCTTCTCGTCGAGCTTGAAGCCGAACACCTTCGGGAACCAGAAATGGACGCCCGCGAAATAGCCGAACACGACGCCGCCGATGATCGTGTTATGGAAGTGCGCAATCAGGAACAGGCTGTTGTGCAGCACGAAGTCCGCGCCGGGAATCGCCAGCATCACGCCCGTCATGCCGCCGAGCGTGAACGTCACCATGAAGCCGATCGTCCACAGCACCGGCACCGTGAACTCGACGCGCCCGCGGTACATCGTGAACAGCCAGTTGAAGATCTTCACGCCGGTCGGAATCGCGATGACCATCGTCATGATCCCGAAGAACGCGTTGACGTCGGCGCCCGAACCCATCGTGAAGAAGTGATGCAGCCACACGAGGAACGCGAGCACCATGATCACGCACGATGCATAGACCATCGTCTTGTAGCCGAACAGCGGCTTCTTCGCGAACGTGGCGATGACTTCCGAATAGATGCCGAACGCGGGCAGCACGAGGATGTACACCTCCGGATGCCCCCACGCCCAGATCAGGTTCAGGTACAGCATCGCGTTGCCGCCGGCATCGTTCGTGAAGAAGTGCATGTCGAGGTAGCGATCGAGACCCAGCAGCGCGAGCGCGACCGTCAGGATCGGGAACGTGGCCATGATCAGCACGTTCGAGCACAGCGCGGTCCACGTGAACACCGGCATCTTCATCAGCGTCATGCCCGGCGCGCGCATCTTGATGATCGTCACGAAGAAGTTGATCGACGTGATCAGCGTGCCGACGCCCGAGATCTGCAGCGCCCACAGGTAGTAGTCGACCCCGACGCCCGGGCTGAACTGCAGCTCCGACAGCGGCGGATACGCGAGCCAGCCCGTCTGCGCGAACTCGCCGATCACGAGCGAGATGTTCATCAGGATCGCGGCGACCGCCGTCATCCAGAAGCTCAGCGAGTTCAGGAACGGGAACGCGACATCGCGCGCGCCGATCTGCAGCGGCACGATCAGGTTGAAGAACGCGACCAGCAGCGCCATCGCCATGAAGAAGATCATGATCACGCCGTGCGCTGTGAAGACCTGGTCGTAGTGGTGCGGCGGCAGGTAGCCGGGGCCGTTGTACGCGAGCGCGAGCTGCAGCCGCATCATCACTGCGTCCGCAAAGCCGCGCAGCAGCATCAGCACCGCGACGACCAGGTACATCACGCCGATCTTCTTGTGATCGACCGACGTCAGCCATTCGCTCCACAGCCATTTCCACCGGCCGGTGGCCGTCAGCGCGGCGAGAATGCCCAGCACGACGAGCCCCATGAAGGCGCTCGCCCCCATGATGATGGGCTGATCGAACGGGATCGCCGAGAGTGTCAGTTTGCCGAACATGCGTTACCCCTTCGTCGTGCAGGCGGCGTCCTTCGGGTCGAGGACGTGGCCGTTGTTGTATTTCGCGATGATGTTGTGGAAGAGCTTCGGATCGACCGACGAGAAGTAGCGCACGGGCGCCTTCTCGCTCGGCTGCGCGACCGTGCCGTACGCGGTCATGTCGAGCCGGTCGGACGACGCCTTCACCTTCTGCACCCACGCGTCGAACTGCTCGCGCGGCTCGGCGAGCGTGCGGAACTTCATGTCGGAGAAGCCGCGGCCGCTGTAGTTGGCGGACACACCCGCGTAGGTGCCCGCCTCGTCGGCGATCAGGTGCAGGCGCGTCTGCATGCCGGCCATCGCATAGACCTGGCTGCCGAGCTGCGGGATGAAGAACGAATTCATCACCGAGTCCGACGTGATGCGGAAATTCACCGGCGTGCCGACCGGAATCGCGAGCTGGTTGACCGACGCGATACCGAGCTCCGGATAGATGAACAGCCACTTCCAGTCGAGCGCGACGACTTCGACGTCGATCGGCTTGACCGACGATTCGAGCGGCTTGTACGGGTCGAGCTCGTGCGTCGTCCGCCACGTGAGGATGCCGAGGAACAGGATGATCAGCGTCGGCACGGTCCAGATCACGACCTCGATCGCGGTCGAGTGCGACCACTCCGGCGCATACGTCGCGCTGCGGTTCGACGCGCGGTAGCGCCACGCGAAGTACAGCGTCAGCAGGATCACCGGCACGACGACGATCAGCATCGTCCACGTGGCCGTCGCAATCAGCGATTTCTCCGCGACGCCTACCGCGCCCTTCGGATCGAGCACATGAAGGTCGCTGCATCCGGCGAGTGCCGCCAGCAGCCCAATGGCGGGCGCCGCACGCGCTCCGCCGGTGATTCGTCCGATCATTGTTCGTTCGCCTGATTGTCGTTGAGAAGAACTGCTGGCCGCACGCCGCCATCACGCGACGCTTCCGGCCGCGGCGACCTGTGCGCGAACTGTACGGAAAATTGCCGCAGTGCAACTTGATGGCGGACAAACTTTGCCGAGGTGAGCGGGAAGCGCCCCAGGCGGGACGGGATGCCGTCGCCCGCGGCTGTCCGCGGCGGCTTATGGAGCAACGGATACGGGGCCGTCGCTCAAGTCCTGCGGATAGCGGACGGCGATGGCGGAACGGGGAGCATGACCGCGCTGCACCGCGACATGAGGGGCGCCGGCGCGCGGCGTCACGCTACGCCGTCGTCGACACCGATGCGCGTTGCGAGTGCGGTCTCGGCCGCAGAACGGCGCCCGCCGGAACCAGGAGAATGCGGAACGCCACGCGAATGCGCAGCGACGCAGGTTGGAGCCGACGCGTCGAATGACGCGTCGGCCGTGAAGACCGAACGGGGGCCGCGCGGTCGGCGGCTCGCGGGAGCGAGCGTTGCCGCCTCGGACCGCGAAGGAATCCGACGCGGCGAAGCGCTTCTGCCGGGCGTCAGTCGAACTGACGGAAATCCGGCTTGCGCTTCTCGAAGAACGCCGTCATCGCCTCGCGCGCTTCCGGCGCGCGCAGCATCGCGGCGAAATGCTTCGCTTCGTCGCCCATCCGCGCGGCGACGTCAATGCCGCCCGCATCCTTCAGCAGCGCCTTCGTCACGCGCAGCGACGAAGCCGGCAGCGCCGCGAGCTTCGCGGCCTGCTTCGCCGCGAATGCGTCGAGCTCGGCGGCCGGCAGCACGCGATTGACGATGCCGATCCGGTGCGCTTCGAGCGCATCGAACGCATCGCCGAGCAGCAGCTTCTCGGCCGCGACCTGATGGCCGGCCAGACGCGGCAGCAGCAGGCTCGACCCGGCTTCCGGGCACAGCCCGAGCTGCGCGAACGGCAGCGAGAACGTCGCGGTATCGGCCGCGTATACGAGATCGCAATGCAGCAGCATCGTCACGCCGACGCCGATCGCAATGCCCGGCACCGCGGCGACGATCGGCTTCTGTGCGCTGCTGATGCGTGCGAGAAACTGGAAGACCGACGCGGTCTCGTCCTTCGGCGGCGACTTCAGGAAGTCCTCGAGATCGTTCCCCGCGCTGAAATTGCCGTCGCTGCCGCGCAGCAGGATCGCGCGGACCGCCTTGTCCTCCTGCGCTTCGCCGAGCGCGTCGGCCATCGTCTGATACATCGCCGCCGTCAGCGCGTTCTTCTTCGCCGGGCGCGCGATCGTGATCGTCATCACGCCATTGGCGCGTTCCACCTGGATATCCGTCACAAGCGTCTCCTTTGACTTTCCTCTATCGGAATGAAAAAACGGTGCGCGAGCTCGTGGCCCGCGCACCGTCGCCGTTACCGTCCCGCCCCGCTTACAGGCGTTCGATGATGCCCGCGGCGCCCATGCCGGTGCCGACGCACATCGTCACCATCCCGTACTTCAGGTTGCGGCGGCGCAGGCCGTGCACGACGGTCGCGGCGCGGATCGCGCCGGTCGCGCCGAGCGGATGGCCGAGCGCGATCGCGCCGCCCATCGGGTTGACCTTCGACGGGTCGAGGCCGAGATCGCGAATCACCGCCAGCGACTGCGCGGCGAACGCCTCGTTCAACTCGATCCAGTCGAGATCGTCCTGCTTCAGGCCGGCGGCCTTCAGCGCGGCCGGAATCGCTTCCTTCGGGCCGATACCCATGATTTCCGGCGGCACGCCGCGCACCGCGAAGCTCACGAAGCGCGCGAGCGGCGTCAGGTTGAACTGCTTGAGCACCTTCTCCGACACGACGAGCAACGCACCTGCGCCGTCCGACGTCTGCGAGCTGTTGCCGGCCGTGACCGAACCCTTGTTCGCGAACACCGCGCGCAGCTTCGCGAGGCCTTCGAGCGACGTTTCCGCGCGCGGGCCTTCGTCGAGCGCGATCTCGCGCGTCTTCACGTCCACCGCGCCGGTCGCGAGGTTCGGGAAGCGCTCGGTGATCGTGTACGGCGCGATCTCGTCCTTGAACTCGCCGGCCTGCTGCGCGGCGAGCGCCTTCTTGTGCGACTCGACCGAGAACGCGTCCTGGTCCTCGCGGCTCACCTTCCACTGGTCGGCGACGCGCTCGGCGGTCAGGCCCATCCCGTATGCGATGCCGAAGTCCTCGCTGCGGTCGAAGATGTGCGGCGACATCGACGGCTTGTTGCCCATCATCGGCACCATGCTCATCGATTCGCAGCCGCCCGCGAGCAGCGCGTCCGATTCGCCGACGCGGATGCGGTCCGCCGCCATCGCGAGCGCGGTGATGCCCGATGCGCAGAAGCGGTTGACCGTCACGCCGCCGACCGTCTGCGGCAGGCCCGCGAGCAGCGCACCCATCCGCGCGACGTTCAGGCCCTGCTCGGCTTCCGGAATCGCACAGCCGATGATCGCGTCCTCGATCAGCTTCGTGTCGAACCCGGGCACCTGCGCGATCGCCGACTTGATCGCGTGGACGAGCAGCTCGTCCGGGCGCGTGTTCTTGAAGGCCCCGCGCGGCGCCTTGCCGATCGGCGTGCGGCTGGCGGCGACGATGTATGCGTCTTGCAATTGTTTGCTCATTTCAGACTCCTTGCCTTGTCGCTCGCTCAGTTGCGCACCGGCTTGCCGGTCTGCAACATGCCCATGATCCGTTCCTGCGTCTTCTGCGTGCCGAGCAGCTCGACGAACGCGCGGCGCTCGAGCGCCAGCAGCCATTCCTCGTCGACGAGGCTGCCCGCCTCGACGTCGCCGCCGCACACCGCTTCCGCGATGCGGCTCGCGATCAGGTAGTCGTGGTCGCTGATGAAGCGGCCGTCGCGCATGTTGACGAGCGATGCCTTGATCGTCGCGATCGCCGAACGCCCCGCGACCGGCACGTCCTTCGCCTTCAACGGCGCGCGGTAGCCGGTGTCGGCGAGCGCGCGCGCTTCCTTCTTCGCGGTGTCGAGCAGCTCGAACACGTTGAAGACGATCGTGTCGGACGGCTTCACGTAGCCCATCGCGCGCGCATCGTGCGCCGACGCCGACACCTTCGCCATCGCCGCGTTCTCGAACGACTTCGTGACGAACTTCAGGATGTCCGTGGTCGCGTTCGCGGCGGTAGCGGCATCCGCCGCGCGCAGCGCCGCTTCCTTCAGGCCGCCGCCCGCCGGCACGAGGCCGACGCCCACTTCGACGAGGCCGATGTAGCTCTCGACGTGCACGACGCGTTTCGCGCTGTGCAGCATCAGTTCGCACCCGCCGCCGAGCGCAATGCCCGACACGGCTGCGACGACCGGCACGTTCGCGTACTTCACGCGCATCATCCCGTCCTGGAACTTCTTCACGAACGGCTCGATGCCCGCAGCGCCCCCCATCATGAACGCCGGCATCGCCTCTTCGAGGTTCGCGCCCGCCGAGAACGGGCCGCCCGGCGCGCCGAGCTTCAGCGACGTCGGCTGCCAGATCACGACACCCTTGTAGTCCTTCTCCGCGAGCTCGATCGCCTGCACGAGACCGTCGATCACGCCCGGGCCGATCGTGTTCATCTTCGACTTGAACGACACGATCACGACGTCGTCTTCGCCCGCGCGATCATCGACCCACGCACGCACCGAGTCGGTCTCGAACAGCGTCTTGCCGTAGGTTTTCGGATCGGCGCCCGCTTCGCCGATGAGCGGCGCGCGGAACACCTGCTTCTTGTAGACGGCGAGGTCCGAACGCGGCACGAAGCGCGCCGCTGCCGGCGCCCACGAGCCTTCGGCCGTATGCACGCCGCCGTTCTCGGCCACCGGGCCTTCGAGCACCCACGACGGCAGCGGCACGTTCGCGAGCGCCTTGCCGGCCGCGATGTCTTCCTGCACCCACTCGGCAACCTGCTTCCAGCCGGCGGCCTGCCAGCCTTCGAACGGGCCTTCGTTCCAGCCGAAGCCCCAGCGGATCGCGAGGTCGACGTCGCGCGCGTTGTCGGCGATCGACTCGAGATGCACGCCGATGTAGTGGAACACGTCACGGAAGATCGACCACAGGAACTGCGCGTGCGGATGGTTCGTCTCGCGCAACAGCTTCAGGCGCTCGGCCGGCGGACGCTTCAGGATGCGGGCGACGGTCTCGTCGGCCTTCGCGCCCGAGTCGACATAGGTGCCCGTCTTCGCGTCGAGCACCTTGATCGCCTTGCCTTCCTTCTTGTAGAAGCCGCCGCCCGTCTTCTGGCCGAGCGCGCCCTGCTTCACCAGCTCGGCGAGCACGGCAGGCGTCTGGTAGACCGGGAAGAACGGATCGTCGGCGAGGTTGTCCTGCATCGTCTTGATCACGTGCGCCATCGTGTCGAGGCCGACCACGTCCGCGGTGCGGAACGTCGCCGATTTCGCGCGGCCGAGGCGGCTGCCGGTCAGGTCGTCGACTTCGTCGAAACGCAGGCCGAACTTCGCGGCCTCGGTGATCACCGCGAGGATCGAGAAGATGCCGACGCGGTTCGCGATGAAGTTCGGCGTGTCCTTCGCGCGCACGACGCCCTTGCCGACGACGCTCGTCAGGAACGTCTCGAGCTGGTCGAGGATCTCCGAACGCGTATGCGCGGTCGGGATCAGCTCGACGAGGTGCATGTAGCGCGGCGGATTGAAGAAGTGCACGCCGCAGAAGCGCGCCTTCAGCTCGTCCGAAAAACCTTCGGACAGCTTCGTGATCGACAGGCCCGACGTGTTGGTCGCGAAGATCGCGTTCGGCGCGATGTGCGGTGCGACCTTCTTGTACAGGTCGTGCTTCCAGTCCATCCGTTCGGCGATCGCCTCGATCACGACGTCGCACTCGGCGAGCTTCGCGATGTCGTCCTCATAGTTCGCCGCTTCGAGGTACTTCGCGTCTTCCTTCACGCCGAACGGCGCGGGCGACAGCTTCTTCAGGTTCTCGATCGCCTTCAGCGCGATCGCGTTCTTCGGGCCTTCCTTGGCCGGCAGGTCGAACAGCAGCACGGGCACGCGCGCGTTGACGAGATGCGCGGCGATCTGCGCGCCCATCACGCCGGCGCCCAGCACGGCCACCTTGCGAATGATGAAATTGCTCACGGGATGTCTCCGGATGATGCCGCGTAGCGCGGGAAGTGACAGCTACGCGGCGAAGTGAGTACCAGGAACCGTACCGGCCGGGCGGCACGCGGCGCATGCCGCCCGGCGCCACATCAGAACAGCGATTCGTCGACTTCCATCATCGTCTTCGAGCCGGCGCGCGCGGCGCGGATCGTCGACGCCGTCTCGGGCAGCAGACGCGCGAAATAGAAGCGTGCGGTCGCGAGCTTCGACTTGTAGAACGGATCGCCCGACGCTTCCTTGTCGAGCGCAAGGCGCGCCATGCGGGCCCAGAAGTACGAGAACACGAGGTGACCGACGGTGCGCAGGTACGGCACGGCGGCAGCACCCACTTCGTCCGGGTTCTGCATCGCCTTCATGCCGATTTCCATCGTCAGCTTCTGCACCTTGTCGCCGATGTCCGCGAGCGGGTTGACGAACTCGCCCATCTCCGGCTTCACGCCTTCCGCTTCGACGAAGTCCGACACGAGCTTGCCGAACTTCTTCAGCTTCGCGCCCATGTCGCCGAGCACCTTGCGGCCCAGCAGGTCGAGCGACTGGATCGAGTTCGTGCCTTCGTAGATCATGTTGATCCGCGCGTCGCGCACGTACTGCTCCATGCCCCACTCGGAGATGAAGCCGTGGCCGCCGTAGATCTGCATCGCGTGGTTCGTGCACTCGAACGCGTTGTCGGTCAGGAACGCCTTGATGATCGGTGTGAGCAGCGCGACGAGGTCGGCCGCTTCCTTGCGCACCGCTTCGTCGCCGTGCGACAGCTCCTTGTCGATCTGCAGCGCCGACCAGTACGTGAACGCGCGCGCGCCTTCCGCGTAGGCCTTCTGCGTGAGCAGCATGCGGCGCACGTCCGGGTGGACGATGATCGGGTCGGCCGGCTTGTCCGGTGCCTTCGGGCCCGTCAGCGAGCGCATCTGCAGGCGCTCCTTCGCGTACGTCAGCGAGTTCTGGTAAGCGACTTCCGTGAGGCCGAGGCCCTGCATGCCGACGCCGAGACGCGCGGCGTTCATCATCACGAACATCGCGTTGAGGCCCTTGTTCGGCTCGCCGACCATCCAGCCCTTCGCGTTGTCGAGGTTCATCACGCAGGTCGAGTTGCCGTGGATGCCCATCTTGTGCTCGATCGAGCCGCACTTGACACCGTTGCGTTCGCCGGGCTCGCCCGATGCGTCGGGGATGAACTTCGGCACGATGAACAGCGAGATCCCCTTCGTGCCTTGCGGCGCGTCCGGCAGGCGCGCGAGCACGAGGTGGATGATGTTCTTCGACATGTCGTGCTCGCCGCTCGAGATGAAGATCTTCGTGCCGCTGATCGAGTACGAGCCGTCGCCGTTCGGTTCGGCCTTGGTGCGCAGGATGCCGAGGTCGGTGCCGCAGTGCGGCTCGGTCAGGCACATCGTGCCCGTCCATTCGCCGGACACGAGCTTCGGCAGGTAGGCCTTCTGCAGCTCCGGCGCGCCGTGCGCGTGCAGGCATTCGTAGGCGCCGTGCGACAGGCCCGGATACATCGTCCATGCCTGGTTCGCGGAGTTCAGCATTTCGTAGAGCGCGTTGTTCACGAACGCGGGGAGGCCCTGGCCGCCGTAGTCGGGGTCGCAGCCGAGCGCCGGCCAGCCGGCCTCGACGTATTGCTGGTAAGCCTCCTTGAAGCCGGTCGGGGTCTTCACGACGCCGTCGCCGACGTACGTGCAGCCTTCACGGTCGCCCACCTGGTTCAGCGGGAACAGCACCTCGGAGCAGAACTTGCCCGCTTCTTCGAGGACCTGGTTGATCGTGTCGGCGTCGAGGTCCGCGTGCCGCGGCATTTGCTTGACCTCGGCTTCGACGTTCAGAAGCTCGTGCAACACGAATTGCATGTCGCGCAGCGGCGCGGCGTACTGTCCCATGACTCTCTCCAAAGGTGGGCAAACGGCTCGAGCTCCTGGCGGGCGGATCACGCGCCGCTAACGGCTCTCGCTCTGATACGAAACGATCGTCTTTTCCAGCGCGGCCCACGTGAGACGCACCGCATCCGGCAAATGCAGGAAGCGCGCGTCGTGATGCAGGCCGAGCGTGAAGCTGTACAGCTCGAAGAGCATCAGGTCCGGATCGGTATCCGCACGCAGGTGCCCTTCGTCCATCGCCTGCGAAATGGCGCGCAGCAACGCGGCACGCCAGGCGGTCACGCTCGCGATCAACTGCTCGCGCACGGGGCTGTCCGGCCGGTCGTCGTACTCGACGGCGCCGCTGATGTAGATGCACCCGGTCGTCACCTCCTGGATACGCTTCTCGATCCAGCGCGCCAGCATCGCCCGCAGACGCGGCAGACCGCGCGGCTCGCGCAGACTCGGAAAAAACACCTCGTTTTCGAAACGATGGTGATACTCGCGCACGACTTCCACCTGCAAGTCCTCGCGCGATCCGAAGTGCGCGAACACGCCGCTCTTGCTCATCTGCATGCGCTCGGCCAGAAGGCCGATCGTCAGCCCCTCCAGCCCGTCACGGCTGGCGAGGTCCAAAGCAGCTTCAAGTATCGCGGCACGCGTCTGTTCGCCTTTTCGCATAGCTTTTTCTGTCACCGTTCGGGGGTTCGAATAAAATCGAACGGCCGTACTATTATTGAGTGCGACCGTCCGCGAAACAAGGAAATTATTAGAAACTGGTGTCTAACCGAACCGCTATTTTGCGCGATTCGGACCGCGTTGGATGCGGTTTTCCGCACGAACGTGCGGACAGTTTTTGAAGCGAACGCTTAGTTATGAAGCGAACGCTTAGTCGTAGCTGCCGACCGTCAGCGCCTTCATCAATGTGCGGTAGGTCGTATAGGCGAGCCAGTTCAGCACGCGCTCCACGAGCGGGCGCGCCGCGTAGCGCGCCGGGTCGATCTCGCGGCCGTCGGCGAACGCTGCGGCGATCGCGTCGCGCAGCTCGTTCGTCACCGCGTCGTGCCGCACCAGCACGACATTGGCCTCATTGTTCAGCATCAGGCTCAGCGCGTCCAGATTCGACGAGCCGACCGTCGCCCAATTGTCGTCGATCACGGCGACCTTGCCGTGCAGCATCGTCTTGTCGTATTCCGCCACGCGCACGCCGGCGCGCAGCAGTGCGTGATAGAGGAACGGCACGGCGGTGTCGAGCGCCGCGAACTCCTTGCGGCCGATCAGGATCCGCACGTCGACGCCGCGCCGGGCTGCGCCCGTCAGCGCGCGGCGCAGCTTGCGGCCCGGCATGAAATACGGATTCGCGAGCAGGATCTGCTGCCGCGCCTGGCCGATCGCCGCGAGGTACGCCTTCTCGATCGCGCGGCGATTCACGACGTTGTCGCGCGCGACGAACGCGACGCTCGGCTCGGTCACGATCCGCAGCGCGCCGGCCTTGATCCAGCGGTGACTGCGCATCCAGCGGCGGAACATGTCGGGAAACGCGTCGCCGCCGCCGAGCCCCGCCGCATACTGCGCGTACGGCTTGTGGCCGAACCGGATCCGGTGCCATTGCAGCTCGAACGCGGCACGCACGTCGGAGACGACGGGCCCCGTCATCTCGACGCTGAAATCCCAGCGCGGATAGTCGAGCGTCGTGCCGTTCTGCGCGTAGTCGTCGACGATGTTGATGCCGCCGCAGAACGCATGCTCGCGATCGACGACCGCGAGCTTGCGGTGCGTGCGCGAGAAGCCGAAGCGGCCGAACAGGTAGCGGTTGTAGATGCAGTGCTCGATGCCCGCCGCCGCCCAGGTATCGAACAGCGGCAGGCGCGCGGTGCCGATGCCGTCGGTGATCACGCGCACGCGCACGCCGCGCTGCGCGGCGCGCATCAGCGCGTCGGACACGGGCCGTCCGGCCGCATCGTCGCAAAAGATGTAGGTTTCGAGCATCACGTGCTCGCGTGCGGCGTCGATCCGTTCGATCAATGCGCCGAAGAACGCTTCGCCGCCCTCGCACAGCCGGACCGTATTGCCGGACGTGAATGCAAGCCGCGACGCGGAGCCCCGCTCCTGCAGGAACATCTGCCGCAACTGCGCGAAGCGCTTGCGGGCGTCCGCGCTCATGCGTAGCCGGCGAGCGCCGCGCGGGCGGGCAATTGCAGGATCGCCTCGGCATTCGACGGCGAGAAGCAACGCGCGGCCGCCTCGAGATACGGCAGCCACGCATGGTCGACGTGCTCGCGCGGCGCGAGCGTCACGTCGAGCCGACGCGGCACGCACAGCCCGAACCAGTGCTCGGTATTGCGCGTGACGCCCGGCGCGTAGCGGTGCAGGTACTGCGGATAGATGCTGTATTCGATCCGGTGATGCCAGTCGACGAGCGCGCTCGCTGGCACGTCCGGACTGCCGACCACGATGCCCGTTTCCTCGGCCACTTCGCGCGCGGCGGTGACGGCAAGCGGCTCGTCGAGCGTGTCCTTCGACCCGGTGACCGACTGCCAGAAATCGGGCTGGTCGGCACGCTTGATCACCAGCACGTCGAGCGCGGGGGTATAGATCACGACGAGAACGGATTCGGGAATTTTCGGCGACTTCGTCATTTTTGTTTCATACGGCACGACGCCGCGCGCCGGGTGGCTCGGGCAGCACGGCAGGTGCTGCGACTGTACCGCAAAAAGCGAAAAAGGCGCACCACGGCGCCTTTTTCGTTGCGTCGTGTGCGCGTCGCCGCACACACGAACGGATGCGAAAGCGCGTTACGCCTTCGGCTGCTCCGGCTGACGCAGACGGATGTGCAGTTCGCGGAGCTGCCGCTCGTCGACCGGGCTCGGCGCCTGCGTGAGCAAGTCCTGCGCACGCTGGGTTTTCGGGAACGCGATCACGTCGCGGATCGAATCGGCGCCCGCCATCATCGTGACGATGCGGTCGAGACCGAACGCGATGCCGCCGTGCGGCGGCGCGCCGTATTGCAGCGCGTCCAGCAGGAAGCCGAACTTCGCCTGCGCCTCTTCGGCACCGATCTTCAGCGCACGGAACACCTTGCTCTGCACTTCCTCGCGGTGGATACGCACCGAGCCGCCGCCGATTTCCCAGCCGTTCAGCACCATGTCGTACGCCTTCGCGAGGCAGCGGCCCGGGTCCGTCTCGAGGTACGCGAGATGCTCGTCCTTCGGGCTCGTGAACGGGTGGTGCGCGGCGACGTACCGCGCATCCTCGTCGTCGTATTCGAACATCGGGAAGTCGACGACCCACAGCGGCTTCCAGCCCGCCTCGACGAGGCCGTTCGTCTTGCCGAACTCCGAGTGGCCGATCTTCAGGCGCAGCGCGCCGAGGCTGTCGTTGACGACCTTCGCGCGGTCGGCCGCGAAGAAGATGATGTCGCCGTCTTCAGCGCCGGTGCGCTCGAGGATCGCCGCGATCGACGCGTCGTGCAGGTTCTTGACGATCGGGCTCTGCAGGCCGTCACGGCCCTTCGCCTTCTCGTTGACCTTGATCCACGCGAGGCCCTTCGCGCCGTAGATGCGCACGAATTCCGTGTAGCCGTCGATGTCGCCGCGCGACAGCTCGGCGCCCTTCGGCACGCGCAGCGCCGCGACGCGGCCGTCCTTCGCGTTGGCCGGCGTGCTGAACACCTTGAAGTCGACGTCCTTCATCGCGTCGGTCAGCTCGGTGAACTCGAGCTTCACGCGCAGGTCCGGCTTGTCCGAGCCGAAACGCGCCATCGCTTCCGAGTACGGCATGACCGGGAACGTCGCATCCAGCTCGACGTCGATCGTCGTCTTGAAGATGTGACGGATCATGTCCTCGAACAGGTCGCGGATTTCCTGCTCGCCGAGGAACGACGTCTCGCAGTCGATCTGCGTGAATTCCGGCTGGCGGTCGGCACGCAGGTCCTCGTCGCGGAAGCACTTGGTGATCTGGTAGTAGCGGTCGAAGTTCGCGACCATCAGCAGTTGCTTGAACAGCTGCGGCGACTGCGGCAGCGCGAAGAACTGGCCCGCGTTCACGCGCGACGGCACGAGGTAGTCGCGCGCGCCTTCCGGCGTGCTCTTCGTCAGCATCGGCGTCTCGATGTCGATGAAGCCCTGCCCGTCGAGGTACTTGCGCGCCTCGATCGCGACGCGGTAGCGCAGGCGCAGGTTGTGCTGCATCTGCGGACGGCGCAGGTCGAGCACGCGATGCGTGAGGCGCGTCGTTTCCGACAGGTTGTCGTCGTCGAGCTGGAACGGCGGCGTGACCGACGCGTTCAGCACGTTCAGCTCGTGGCACAGCACTTCGATCTTGCCGCTCTTCAGGCCCGCGTTGACCGTGCCTTCCGGGCGGTTGCGCACGAGGCCCTTCACCTGGACGCAGAACTCGTTGCGCACGCCTTCGGCAGTCGCGAACATCTCCGCGCGGTCCGGATCGCACACGACCTGCACGAGGCCTTCACGATCGCGCAGGTCGATGAAGATCACACCGCCGTGGTCGCGGCGGCGCTGCACCCAGCCGCACAGCGACACGGTTTGGCCCAGCAGGTGTTCGGTCACGAGACCGCAGTATTCAGTTCGCATCGACATGATGTTTGCTTTCGTTCGGTTTGATCAACGGGCGCCGCAACGCGCGGCCCGGGCAATGATTTACAGCGGCGGCTCGACGGGGCGGCGGGCGGGCGCCGGGGCCGGCGCCGGGGGCGCCACCACGCCCATCGAGACGATGTACTTCAGCGCGGCATCGACCGACATGTCGAGTTCGATGACTTCGCTTTTCGGCAGCATCAGGAAGAAGCCGGACGTCGGGTTCGGCGTCGTCGGGATATACACGCTCACGTATTCTTCCGTCAGATGATTGAGCACGTCGCCGCCGGGCGTGCCGGTCAGGAACGCGATCGTATACGAGCCGCGGCGCGGGTACTCGATCAGGAGCGCCTTGCGGAACGCATTGCCGCTGCTCGACAGCAGCGTGTCCGACACCTGCTTGACGCTCGTGTAGATCGGCCCGACGACCGGGATGTGACGCACGACCGCGTTCCACCACGTGACGAGCTTCTGGCCGATGAAGTTCTGCGTCGCGAGCCCGACGACGAAGATGAACGCGAGCGTCAGCACCGCGCCGATCCCCGGCAGGTGGAAGCCGAGCACCCGCTCCGGCTGCCACGATTCCGGCAGCAGGAGCAGCGTCTGGTCCATCGTGCCGATGATGAGGCCGAGCACCCACAGCGTGATCGCGAGCGGGACGAGAACCAGCAGGCCGGTCAGAAACACCGATTTCAGGGTCGTCTTTTTCATCATCTGCCGTCAATGTGCCGCACCGGTGGCGCGGCGTGAGCGCGGCCCGGCAGGGCCGCGACAGTCAACTGGTTGCAGCGGGCGTCGCGGCCGGCGCAGGCGTGGCCGCCGCCGGTGCGGCGCTCGCCGCGCCGTCCGATCCGGACGACGCTCCGGCCGCCGGTGCAGCAGCCGGCGCCGCCGCATCGCCCGACGCAGTGGCCGGCGCGCTGGTGCCGCCCGAGCCGCCACGGAAATCGGTGACATACCAACCCGAGCCCTTCAACTGGAAGCCCGCGGCAGTGACCTGCTTGCGAAATGCATCCTTCCCGCATTCGGGACACTGCGACAGCGGCGCGTCGCTCATCTTCTGGAGCACATCCTTCGCGAAACCGCACGCTTCGCATCGATAGGCGTAGATCGGCATGATATTTTTCCCGCAGAAACTGGAAACGGCTTGCAAAACCTTGAATTATAGCCGAAACCCCGACGCGCCCCGGCAACCGCCGCGACGTGCCGGCGTCAACGGCGGCGCCACGTGAGCCAGCGCTCGCGCCCCTCGAACACGGGCAGCGAATCGGCGACCGGCAGATCCTCGATCAGCTCGAAGTTCGACCCGAGCAGCGCGTCGAGTTCCGCGCGGTCGATGCCGAACGGCGGCCCTTTCAGCTTGTCCATCACGAAGAAGTAGCCGGCGAGCAGCGCACCCGCGGGCAGCAGCTCGGCCATCTTCGCCGCGTAGTCGGCACGCCGGGCGGGCGGCAGCGCGCACAAGAAGGCACGCTCGTACACCCACTGCACGTCGAACGGCGGCCGATACGCGAAGAAATCGGCCTGCTCGACCACGCCCGCGTGCGCACCGAGCTGCGCCTGCGCGGCCGCGACCGCCTGCGCGGCAAAATCGATCGCGCGCACGGGCCAGCCGGCCTGCGCGAGCCACCCCGCTTCCTGCGCGCTGCCGCAGCCGGGAATCAGCACCGCGCATGCGTCGCGCCGGCTCGCGAACGCGCGAAAGCCGTCGGGCACGCCGCCGAATTCCCACGGCGTCACGCCGCGCGCGAAGCGCTCATCCCAGAACGACGCGTCGCCCGGGTCGCGCGTCGAAAAATCCGCAGCGCTCGGCGCGGCCGGTGCATTCTCGCGGGTCGGGTCGGACATCGCCGTGCCTCCTTGGTTTCGGTCAGGTGCCGTAGGCCAGCGCGAGCAGCACGCGCGCGACCAGCGCGCCGACGCCCACGGCCAGGCCAAAGATCAGCAGCGCCTGCAGCAGCCGGTTGGTGCGCTTCTGCTCGACCAGGATCTGCCGCATCAGGTCCTCGCTCGCGGCGCGCGGCGCGTCGTGGCGCGCGGCAATCGCATGGTGGATCAGGCGCGGCAGCTGCGGCAGCGTCTTGCTCCACTGCGGCGCCTCGACCTTGAAGCGCTCGTACCAGCCGCGCAGGCCGATCTGCTCGGTCATCCAGCGCTCGAGATACGGCTTCGCGGTTTTCCACAGATCGAGTTCCGGATCGAGCGAGCGGCCGAGCCCCTCGACGTTCAGCATCGTTTTCTGCAACAGCACGAGCTGCGGCTGGATCTCGACGTTGAAGCGGCGCGACGTCGAGAACAGGCGCATCAGCACCTGGCCGAGCGAGATGTCCTTCAGCGCTCGGTCGAAATACGGCTCGCACACCGCGCGAATCGCGCTTTCGAGCTCCTCGACGCGCGTGTCCGGCGGCACCCAGCCCGACTCGAGGTGGAGCGTCGCGACGCGATGGTAGTCGCGCTTGAAGAACGCAAGGAAGTTCTGCGCGAGGTAGTTCTTGTCGAAATCGGACAGCGCGCCGACGATCCCGAAATCGAGCGCGACATAGCGGCCGAAGGTGTTCGGATCGAGGCTCACCTGGATGTTGCCGGGGTGCATGTCCGCATGGAAGAAACCGTCGCGGAACACCTGCGTGAAGAAGATCTCGACGCCTTCGCGCGCGAGCTTCTTGATGTCGACGCCCGCTGTGCGCAGCGTCTCGACCTGGCTGATCGGCACGCCGGACATGCGCTCCATCACGAGCACGGTCGACGTCGAGAAATCCCAGAACATCTCCGGCACGAGCAGGAGGTCGAGGCCCGCGAAGTTGCGGCGCAGCTGGCTGCCGTTCGCCGCCTCGCGCATCAGGTCCAGCTCGTCGTGCAGGTACTTGTCGAATTCGGCGACGACTTCGCGCGGCTTCAGGCGCCGGCCGTCGGCCCACACGCGCTCGGTCCATATCGCGATGTCGCGCATCAGCGCGAGATCGGAATCGATCACGCCCAGCATGTTCGGCCGCAGCACCTTCACTGCGACCGCCTTGCCCGCGTGCGTGCCCAGCTTGAGTTTCGCGAAATGCACCTGTGCGATCGACGCGCTCGCGACCGGCTCGCGCTCGAATTCGTCGAACAGCTCGTCGACCGGCGCGCCGAGCGACTTCTCGATGATCGAGATCGCGACCGTCGAATCGAACGGCGGCACCTGGTCCTGCAGCTTCGCGAGTTCGTTCGCGAAATCGACCGACAGCAGGTCGCGGCGCGTCGACAGTACCTGGCCGAACTTCACGAAGATCGGGCCGAGGCTCTCGAGCGCGCGGCGCAGCCGCACGGCGGGCGGATCGGAGTAGCGGCGGCCGATCGTCGTGATGCGCAGCAGCAGCTTCACGCGCCGGTCGTCGATCCGGGACAGCATCACCTCGTCGAGGCCGAAGCGGATGACGGTGTAGAGAATCTTGATGAAACGGAAAATACGCATGCCCGGCGGCCCTCAGTGCGTGCCGCGCGGGCTGCCGCCCGTGCGCACGCCGTTTTTTTGTTCGAGTCGCTCGACCCGCTTCTCGACCCGGGCGAGCGCGTCCCGCGCGCGCGCCAGTTCGGCGTCGAAGTCCGCGAGCGATGCACGCCGGACGACTTGCGGATTCTCGTCGAGCCAATACTCGGCAAGCGAATCGAGCACATTGCGGCCGGTGCGGCGCGCGCGCGCGCCGGCGTCGCGCACGACCGTCGCGATCCGGTGCGCCGCCGCGTCGCCGACCAGCTTCGCGAGATCTTCTTCCGGTTCCCAGCGCAGATGCTCGGCGAGCTTCGCGATCTGCGTCGCGAACTCCGCGTCGCCCTCGATCTTCACGTGCTTCATCACGGCCGCTTGCCCGCCCTGCAGGAACGTGGCGACCGTGTCGCCGGCGAGCGCGATCGATACGTCGACCTGTTGCGCGTCCTGCGCATCGACGGCGCAGAGATAGCCGTCCGGCTGCACCAGCAGCGTGAGCGTCACGGGCGGCACATCGAGTCGGGCGGTCTTGCCCGCGTAGGGAATCAGGCGGTCACGCGCCCAGGATTCACGCGCGAGCAGATGATTGACAGCAGCTGCAAAAGGCTTGGCGGCAAAGGTCATCGGGCTGGGAAAGAAAAAACCCGCGCGGGCCGGACGCCCACGCGGGTTTCTATTGTAACGTCGGATCGGCTGAGGCCCGCGTCCGACCGCACGCCCGAGCGGCAAGCGGTCGCAGCGGCGCTGTCCGCGGCGGCCCGGCCAGAGGACCGCGCCGCCGCCCGGCGCTCAATGCGTATTGAGCTGCTGGATGCCCGCGAGCAACCAGCCCTGACCGCCCGACTTCGACAGGTTCCAGACTTCGTCGAACGGTGCGGCCGGCGCACTCGCCGATTCGCGGATCAGGCCGTGGAAGCGGACGCTCGCCGACTGCTCGATGCCGCGGTCCTCGATCGCGACCAGCTCGGCGTCGAGCTGCACGACGTCGGTCTGGTTCGCTTCGCTGCCGCGCGAGTCGAGGTCGATCTTGATCTCGGCGAACATTTCCGGCGTCGTAAACTCGCGGATGTCGGCCAGGTTGCCCTGGTCCCACGCGGCCTGCAGCCGCACGAAGGAGACCTTCGCGCTGCGCAGGAACGCTTCCGTGTCGAAGCCGGCCGGCACCTGCAGCGGCGCTGCCGCCGCGCCCGCCGCCACGCCTGCCGCCGCGCCGCCGCCGAACACGCTCTGCGCCTCGTTCGCGTAGCTGCTGCCGTTGCCGGACTGGAACGACTGGCCTTGCGCGTAGCCGCCCGACGCCGACGCCGAACTGCCCACCGAGTACGCCGGCTCGTTCGTGCGGCGGCGGTTCATGATCTTGCGGATTACCCAGATGCCGATCATCGCGAGCAGCGCGATCACGATCAGGTTCGACATCATCCCGGCGAACGCCTCGCCGAGGCCGAAGTGCGACAGCAGCGCCGCGATGCCGAGACCGGCCGCGAGGCCGGCGATCGGCCCGAGCCAGCGCGAGCGGTTCGGCTGCGCGGCGGGCGCCGGCGCGGCCGGCTGCGCGCGCTGCGCCTGCGACGGCGCGGCCTGCTGCATCGGCTGCTGCGCGGGCGGCGTGGCCTGACGCTGCGTGACGGTGGAGGACTGGCGGCCGATGCTGCGCCCGCCGCCCATCCGCTTGGCTTCCGCGTCGAGCGATGCGAACGTGCCGGCCGTCAGCAGGCCGACCATCAGCAGCGTGCCGAGCCGTCGAGCCCACGGCTTCGACGGCTTGCTACGGTTGAACAACGAACGCGATTGGGACATCAGCATCTCCAGATGTAAGACGAATGTATGGAAAGAACCCCTTAGTACTTGGTTCCGAGGTGTAACGCTACCACGCCACCTGACAAATTGTAATATTTGACGGCATCGAGGCCCGCTTGTTCCATCATCGTCTTCAGCGTGTCCTGGTCGGGGTGCATCCGGATAGATTCAGCAAGATACCTGTAACTGTCGGCATCTTTCGCGAACTTGTCGCCAAGCCACGGTAATACTTTGAAAGAATACAGATCGTACGCTTTTTTCAGCGGCTCCCAGACTTTCGAGAATTCGAGCACCATCACGCGCCCGCCCGGCTTCGTGACGCGGCGCATCTCGGCGATCGCGGCGTCCTTGTGGGTCATGTTGCGCAGCCCGAACGCAACCGTGACCACGTCGAAGTAGTTGTCCGGAAACGGAATTTTCTCGGCGTCGCACAGCAGCGACGGGGTCACGACGCCCTTGTCGAGCAGGCGGTCACGGCCGACCCGCAGCATCGATTCGTTGATGTCGGTGTGCCAGACCTCGCCCGTCGGCCCGGCGGCCTTCGCGAACGCCTTGGTCAGGTCGCCTGTGCCGGCCGCGATGTCGAGCACCTTGTAGCCGGGGCGCACATTCGCCTGCGCGATCGTGAATGCTTTCCACGCGCGGTGCATGCCCGCCGACATCAGGTCGTTCATCAGATCGTAGTTGCTCGCGACCGAATGGAACACGCCCGCCACTTTCTTCGCTTTTTCGTTTTCCTCGACGCTTTCGAAGCCGAAGTGGGTTTTGCTCATCGCGTTGATCCTCAGTATAAAGGCAAGACGGCGCCGAGAGCCGGCGCCGTCGTTCAGTGGCAGTGGCCGTGCGGCGTGCCCGCCGCCGGCATCGGGGCATCGCGATCGACGCCCGCCGCCTTCAGTTTGTCGAAATAGTCGCGCCATAGCGCATCCTGGTGCGTGGCCAGCTCGTACAGCAGGTCCCACGAGTAGATGCCGGTCGAATGGCCGTCGGAGAAGGTCGGCTGCAGCGCGTAGTTGCCGACGCCCTCGAGCGCGGTGATCGACACGTCGCGCTTGCCGGTCTGCAGGGTTTCCTGCCCCGGCCCGTGGCCGCGCACCTCGGCCGACGGCGAATAGACGCGCATCAGCTCGAACGGGATCCGGTAGTTCTCGCCGTTCGGATACTGCAATTCGAGCACGCGCGACACCGCGTGCACGACGACGCCCGACGGAATCGGGGTCGTGGAAGTCAAACCGCTCATGGCTGCCTCGAATCGGTCAGTCGTTGAATCTCTTCGCGCACCGCATTGTGCAGCAGCGACGCCTGCGCGGCGCGTTGGCGCAACAGCGCCTCGGACACGCTGCGCTGCCGCGGCGCCCAGACGGGCTGCGGGAAATGCGCGTCGTTCGAGAAGCGCGGGATCACGTGCCAGTGCACGTGCGGCACCACGTTGCCGAGGCTCGCGAGGTTCACCTTGTTCGGCTGCATCACGCGCCGCACCGCGCGCTCGACTGCGCAGACGACGTCCATCACGCGGGTGCGCTCGGCCTCGCCGAGATCGGAGAACTCGGCGACGTGCGCGCCCCAGATCACCCGGCAGAAGCCCGGGTAGTCGTGCTCGCCCGTCGCGAGGACGACGCGCAGCGCGTCGTCCTGCCAGAGCAGCTCGCCACCGTCTTCACGGCAAAACACGCAATCCATTGTCGCTCCCCTGTGTCGATGAGAGTAAGCGCTTCAGCGCTTGCTCTCATCCCGTGCAAGGCCGACCGGAGCGGGCGCTTCGACGCTTCCCCGGTCCCATGCATCGCTGGTCAAGCCCGCATTAGACCAGCACGCGCTCGATCCCGCCATTGTTTGCACGTGCGACATAGTCGGCCATCCAGTTCTCGCCGAGCACCTGGCGCGCGATCTCGACGACGACGTAGTCGGCCTCGATGTTCGCGTCCTCGTTGTAGCGCGACAGGCCCTGCAGGCACGACGGGCAGCTCGTCAGGATCTTCACGTCCGCGCCGCCATTCCCGGCCGGCGCCGGCGCATCGCCCGCGACGACCGGGATGCTGCGCAGCTTGGCCGCACCCTTGCGGATCTCCTCTTCCTTGCGGAAGCGGACCTGCGTCGATATGTCCGGACGTGTGACCGCGAGCGTGCCCGACTCGCCGCAGCAGCGTTCGTTCTTCTCGATCTTGTAGCCGTCCTTCTCGGCGCCCATCAGCTCGTTGACGAGCTTGACCGGATCCATCGTCTTGATCGGCGTGTGGCACGGGTCGTGATACATGTAGCGCGTGCCCTTCACGCCGTCGAGCTTCATCCCCTTCTCGAGCAGGAACTCGTGGATGTCGATGATCCGGCAGCCGGGGAAGATCTTGTCGAATTCATACCCGGCGAGCTGGTCGTAGCAGGTGCCGCACGACACGACCACCGTCTTGATGTCGAGGTAGTTCAGCGTGTTCGCGACCCGGTGGAACAGCACGCGGTTGTCGGTGACGATCTTCTCGGCCTTGTCGTACTGGCCGGCACCGCGCTGCGGATAGCCGCAGCACAGGTAGCCCGGCGGCAGCACGGTCTGCACGCCCGCTTCCCACAGCATCGCCTGCGTGGCCAGCCCGACCTGAGAGAACAGGCGCTCGGAGCCGCAGCCCGGGAAGTAGAACACCGCTTCCGAATCGACGGTCGTCTCCTTCGGGTTGCGGATGATCGGCACGATCTTGTTGTCCTCGATGTCGAGCAGCGCGCGCGCCGTCTTCTTCGGCAGGTTGCCCGGCATCTTCTTGTTGACGAAGTGGATCACCTGCTCGACGACGGGCGGCTTGCCGGTCGTCGCCGGCGGATGCGCGGTCTGCTTCGACGTCACCTTCTTCAGCAGGTCGTTCGCGACGCGCTGCGCCTTGTAGCCGAAGCCCATCATCACGCCGCGCGCGGCGTTGATCGTCTGCGGATTGGTCGCGTTCAGGAAGAACATGCCCGCGGCCTGGCCCGGGTTGAACTTCTTCTTGCCCATCTTGCGCAACAGGTTGCGCATGTTCATCGTCACGTCGCCGAAGTCGATCTTCACCGGGCACGGCGTCGCGCACTTGTGGCACACCGTGCAGTGGTCGGCCACGTCGTTGAACTCGTCCCAGTGCTTGATCGACACGCCGCGGCGGGTCTGCTCCTCGTACAGGAACGCCTCGATCAGCAGCGACGTCGCGAGGATCTTGTTGCGCGGGCTGTACAGCAGGTTCGCGCGCGGCACGTGGGTCGCGCACACCGGCTTGCACTTGCCGCAGCGCAGGCAGTCCTTCACCGAATCGGCGATCGCGCCGATGTCGGACTGCTGCATGATCAGCGATTCGTAGCCCATCAGCCCGAAGCTCGGCGTGTACGCGTTGCGCAGGTCCGCGCCGTCGAGCAGCTTGCCCTTGTTGAAACGGCCGTTCGGATCGACGCGCTGCTTGTACGCGCGGAAATCGGCCATTTCGTCGTCGGTCAGGAACTCGAGCTTCGTGATGCCGATCCCGTGCTCGCCGGAGATCACGCCGTCGAGCGAGCGCGCGAGCGTCATGATGCGCGCGACCGCCGCGTGGGCGTCCTGCAGCATCTCGTAGTTGTCGGAGTTGACCGGCAGGTTGGTGTGGACGTTGCCGTCGCCCGCGTGCATGTGCAGCGCGACGAACACGCGGCCGCGCAGCACCTGCTTGTGGATCGCCTGCGCCTCGTCGAGGATCGGCTCGAACGCGCCGCCGTTGAAGATCGCGCGCAGCTCCGCGCGGATCTCCTGCTTCCACGAGATCCGCACCGTGCGGTCCTGCGTGACATGGAACACGTTCACGCCCGGCTGCTGGTCGACGCGGTCCGCGAACTTCTCGGCGAACGCCTCGTAGCCGAGCCCGACGAGATAGTGCTGCGCCTCGCGCAGCGGCATGTCGAGCCGGTCGCGCACGAATTCCCAGCGCGCACGCACGCGCTTGAGCAGCTCGAGCGCCTGCTGCACGCGGTCTTCCAGCAGCTCGGCGCTCGGGATCTCGTTCGCGTCGTCGGTCTTGCCGAGCGGCAGGTTGCCGTTCGTGAAGAACGCCTCCAGCGCATCGACGAGCTGCAGCTTGTTCTTCAGCGACAGCTCGATGTTGATCCGCTCGATGCCGTCGGTGTACTCGCCCATCCGGTTCAGCGGGATGACGACGTCCTCGTTGATCTTGAACGCATTGGTGTGCTTCGCGATCGCGGCCGTGCGGCTGCGGTCGAGCCAGAAGCGCTTGCGGGCCTCCGCGCTCACCGCGACGAAGCCTTCGCCGCTCTTGCCGTTCGCCATCCGCACGACTTCGGACGTTGCGTGCGCGACCGCGTCCGCGTCGTCGCCGACGATGTCGCCGATCAGCACCATCTTCGGGAACGCGTTGCGCTTGCTCTTCGTCGCGTAGCCGACCGCGCGCAGGTAGCGCTCGTCGAGGTGCTCGAGGCCCGCGAGAATCGCGCCGCCATGCTTCGACGTCTCGAACAGGTAGTCCTTGATCTCGACGATGCTCGGGATCGCCTCGCGCGCCTGGCCGAAGAATTCGAGGCAGACGGTGCGCGTGTGCGCGGGCATCTTGTGCAGCACCCAGCGCGCGGACGTGATGAGCCCGTCGCAGCCTTCCTTCTGCACGCCCGGCAGGCCCGCGAGGAACTTGTCGGTGACGTCCTTGCCGAGGCCTTCCTTGCGGAACCGGCGGCCTTCGATCTCGAGCATCTCGCTCTTCAGCAGCTTCTCGCCCGGCGCATACGCGCCGTCGAACCACTTCAGCTCGAAACGCGCGACCGGAATGTCGTGGATCTTGCCCTGGTTGTGCTCATGGCGCGTCACTTCGAGCCAGTTGCCGTCCGGGTCGACCATCCGCCACCAGGCGAGGTTGTCGAGCGCGGTGCCCCACAGCACGGCCTTCTTGCCGCCCGCGTTCATCGCGACGTTGCCGCCGATGCAGGAGGCGTCGAGCGACGTCGGGTCGACCGCGAACACGTAGCCGGCCGCTTCGGCCGCCTCGGTCACGCGGCGCGTGACGACGCCCGCGCCCGAGAAGATCGTCGCCACCTTGTGCGCGACGCCCGGCAGCTCGGTCAGCTCGACCGCGCCGAGCTGCTCGAGCTTCTCGGTGTTGATCACCGCGGAGAACGGCGTGAGCGGCACCGCGCCGCCCGTGTAGCCGGTGCCGCCGCCGCGCGGGATCACGGTCAGGCCGAGCTCGAAGCAGGCCTTCACGAGGCCCGCGATCTCGGCTTCGGTATCCGGCGTCAGCACGACGAACGGGTATTCGACGCGCCAGTCGGTCGCGTCGGTCACGTGGGACACGCGCGACAGGCCGTCGAAGCGGATGTTGTCCTTCTGCGTGCAGCGGCCGAGCGCCTTGGTCGCACGGCGGCGCAGCTCGGCCATCTTGTCGAATTCGTCGGCGAATTCGTTGACCGCACGCTGCGCGGCGGCCTCGAGCATCCCGACGCGCGTCGCGCGCTCGCGGGCCGTTGCGTCGTCCTGGTGTTCGGTGAGGTCAGCGCGGCGGCGCTTCTCGATCTCGCCGAGGCGGTGGTTCAGCGCCTCGATCAGCAGTGCGCGGCGCTTCGGGTTGTCGAGCAGGTCGTCCTGCAGGTACGGGTTGCGGCGCACGACCCAGATGTCGCCCAGCACCTCGTACAGCATCCGGGCCGAGCGGCCCGTGCGGCGCTCGGCGCGCAGCTCGTCGAGCACGGCCCAGGCTTCCTCGCCGAGCAGGCGGATCACGATCTCGCGGTCGGAGAACGAGGTGTAGTTGTACGGAATCTCACGCAGACGGGGTGCGGGGTCGGCGGCGACAGCGGCGGCCGCGCCATGCGGATCGAAAACTTGTGGTGCGTTCATGTTCGGACGACTCGGAGGGCCGATACACCGGACAGGGGCGTCGGCAAGCGCGTGGGCGCTATCTTGGGGAAATCTGTTCTGTTACCAGGTACGCATCTGCTCTGCGTGGGACCGGGGCGCGCGCTGAAGCGCAACTCCGCGTCGACACCTGGTGGCACTCGGAGCCGTCAGCACGATCGTGCGCGGCGCGCATGCCGTTCCGCCGCGGGGCTGGCTGCGCGCGGCGACGGCTTCAATTGGGCGATCCGAGGGTGCCTCTGCATCTTCCGATCCTTGATTCAAAACGGAATTCTAACCCATGATCGGGCATCGCGTGAGGCATCGGACGCGTTGTGGGGATATCGCCGAAAGGCCCGCCGGCCGGGGCCCGAAGCGGTTTCGGGCCCCGATTCGCCGTCCGGCCGGTCGGTAACCAGCCGGTTAAGCGCGCCTGCCGGGCTCGCGCGGCGCGCATCGGCAACCCCGGCAACCGCGGCGACCGGCCGGCCGCCGCCCACCCGGCAACCCGCGCGACGCACAGGCCGTGCCCGGAAGCGGTGCAGGCGCTATCATTGATCCTTTGCGTCCTACCCCGCACTGCACGCGAGCGCCCATGGCATCCCACGATTACCTGAAGAAAATCCTCACCGCGCGCGTCTATGACGTCGCGATCGAGACGGAACTCGAACCGGCCCGCAACCTGTCGGCCCGGCTGCGCAACCCCGTGTACCTGAAGCGCGAGGACAACCAGCCGGTGTTCTCGTTCAAGCTGCGCGGCGCGTACAACAAGATGGCGCACATTCCGGCCGACGCGCTCGCGCGCGGCGTGATTACGGCATCGGCGGGCAACCACGCGCAGGGCGTCGCGTTCTCGGCGGCGCGCATGGGCGTCAAGGCGGTGATCGTCGTACCGGTCACGACGCCGCAGGTGAAAGTGGACGCGGTGCGCGCACACGGCGGCCCGGGCGTCGAGGTGATCCAGGCCGGCGAGTCGTACAGCGACGCGTACGCGCACGCGGTCAAGGTGCAGGAAGAGCGCGGCCTCACGTTCGTCCACCCGTTCGACGATCCTTACGTGATCGCCGGCCAGGGCACCATCGCGATGGAGATCCTGCGCCAGCACCAGGGCCCGATCCACGCGATCTTCGTGCCGATCGGCGGCGGCGGTCTCGCGTCCGGCGTGGCCGCGTACGTGAAGGCCGTGCGCCCGGAGATCAAGGTGATCGGCGTGCAGGCCGAGGATTCGTGCGCGATGGCGCAGTCGCTGAAGGCCGGCGAGCGCGTCGAGCTGACCGAGGTCGGCCTGTTCGCGGACGGCACCGCGGTGAAGCTCGTCGGCGAGGAAACCTTCCGGCTGTGCCGCGAATTCCTCGACGGCGTCGTGACCGTCGACACCGATGCGCTGTGCGCGGCGATCAAGGACGTGTTCCAGGACACCCGCAGCGTGCTCGAACCGTCCGGCGCGCTGGCGGTCGCGGGCGCGAAGCTCTACGCGGAACGCGAAGGGATCGAGAACCAGGCGCTCGTCGCGATCACGTCCGGCGCGAACATGAACTTCGACCGGATGCGCTTCGTCGCCGAGCGCGCCGAGGTCGGCGAGGCGCGCGAAGCGGTGTTCGCGGTGACGATCCCCGAGGAGCGCGGCAGCTTCAAGCGCTTCTGCTCGCTCGTCGGCGACCGCAACGTCACCGAGTTCAACTACCGGATCGCCGATGCGCAGTCTGCGCACATCTTCGTCGGTGTGCAGATCAAGCGCCGCGGCGAATCCGCGGAAATCGCCGCGAACTTCGAGTCGCACGGCTTCCAGACCGTCGACCTGACGCACGACGAGCTGTCGAAGGAGCACATCCGCTACATGGTCGGCGGCCGCTCGCCGCTCGCGCTCGACGAGCGGCTGTTCCGCTTCGAATTCCCGGAGCGCCCGGGCGCGCTGATGAAGTTCCTGTCGTCGATGGCGCCCGACTGGAACATCAGCCTGTTCCACTACCGCAACCAGGGCGCGGACTACAGCTCGATCCTCGTCGGCCTGCAGGTACCGCCTGCCGACCGCGCCGAATTCGAGCGCTTCCTCGCGGCGCTCGGCTATCCGTACGTCGAAGAAAGCGGCAATCCGGCCTACCGTCTGTTCCTGTCGTAACCGTTACGCACCATGAATCCCGAACACTCCCCGCTCGGCAAGGCGACCGTCTACGCGAACCAGTACGACGCGTCGCTGCTGTTCCCGATCCCGCGCGCCGGCGCGCGCGCGCAGATCGGCATCACGTCGGTGCTGCCGTTCTTCGGCACCGACATCTGGAATGCATACGAGCTGTCGTGGCTCAATGCGCGCGGCAAGCCGCAGGTCGCGGTCGCGACCTTCTACGTGCCGGCCGAATCGCCGAACATCGTCGAATCGAAGTCGTTCAAGCTGTATCTCGGCTCGTTCGCGCAAACGCAGTTCGCGTCCGTCGACGCCGTGCGCGACGCGCTCAAGCGCGACGTATCGGCCGCGTGCGGCGCGAGCGTCTCGGTGCAGCTCGTGTCGCCGCACGACTTCCGCAAGCTCGAGATGGACGAGCTCGACGGGCTGTCGCTCGACCGGCTCGACCTCGATACGGACATCTACGAACCCGATCCGTCGCTGCTCACCGCCGCGCACGACGAGGCGCCGGTCGAAGAGACGCTCGTGTCCGACCTGCTGAAGTCGAACTGCCCGGTCACGGGCCAGCCCGACTGGGGCAGCGTGCAGATCCACTACGTCGGGCCGCAGATCGACCATGCGGGGCTGCTGCGCTACATCATCTCGTTCCGCAATCACACGGGCTTTCACGAGCAGTGCGTCGAGCGCATCTTCGTCGACATCCTGCATGCCTGCAAACCGGTGAAGCTCGCGGTCTACGCGCGCTATACGCGCCGCGGCGGCCTCGACATCAACCCGTTCCGCACCAACTACAACCAGCCGATGCCGGACAACGCACGGACGGCACGGCAGTAACGGCGGGCGGCCGGCACGCCAAAATGGCCCACCGGCTGACGTTCCCTGCCCTCCAAACCTCGATGCGCATGCGCTCTTCGGGCTGTAGTTGTCGGTACTTCGTTCTTGTCATTCACCGCACCTTACCGGATGGCAAGGTGCTGCACTTCGGATTTGAGGCCGCCACCCCATACCCACTCGACGCAAATCCGAGCAAGAACGCGACCACCATAAACAATTCCGAACCACCATTTCGCGCCGCCTCATTTTTCAGACCATAATCCAGATTTATTCATATTTTCAAATTGCGCCAACTTACTGAGCACCAATTGATCGATACTTCTCCCTGGAAATTGATTGATACGCGCCCGCACGTATTGATGCATCGTTAATGCACGCAAAGCTGGAAATTTTTTTCCCTCCTTTATATATTACAATTCCAGCAGAAAAAACCGGGCCCTCATCGCCTTTAACGGTCTTGTCATACAAATAATATGTGTAGCCTGATCGAGAAAATCGAATATGAGCCTCCCCACCACCCGCATAGGGCGTATTCGAAAAGAAGAACACATCATTTTTACCATCAGAAATCTTCAAATTTATTCTTCCATCAACCCCATTTCGATAGATCAGGGCCCCACCCTCTAATGACTGACACAGCGACGAAACAGAATTTTTAAACTCGCAGTTGAAGATTACTGTCTCTTTTGTGGCGCACAATCCTTCGGCGCGTGCAGTCACTACTGTGGCGAGGCCAATGATTGAAGCCAAAATCACTCGACAAACGCTCATGGATTACTCCGTCGAAAGGCCCAAGAGAGGCGCCACCTTATTGTAGCGACCACGCCGATCATCATATCCAGTCTGCCCGCCGTTTACGATCTGAGTCACGGCGCTGACAGTTCCGTTATCAGAGGTCAAATTTAGATTTTTTCTTGCCCAGAAGACGAAAGCGGATTCGACAGCATATTCCAATCGAGACGCAACCAGATCGGGATTCTCGACAAAGTCCTGCTGATCATCAGGGGATCGTCGATTATGCTCGTTTTGAAACGACTGATACCCGTCCTTACCAGTCACTTGTATAAATCCGCGCCCACGATATCTGTATCCATCGCCACTATCTTCATCACCGTTGCCCATTCGGTTCGCATACACATAATTCGCGAGGTGTTCTGGGTTATGAGCATAATGTGCCTCTTGATCCCAAAGCTTGTCTCTCAGACGACCGTGTTGACAGTCGTCACATTTTTCATCGTAGTACCTTTTACCGCCCTTGCATCCAAACATCTTTCGCATGCCTTGGGGCTTGTAGCTCAATCCTTCCTCGGTAGCTCGCAAATGACTTTCGTGCGCAGATTGAGAAAGGAAATGCGCAATCCTTTTTGGTTTGTTAACCTGATAGGTCGAGGCATATTTATTTAGATGGGGCAAAATACTTTGATAGTACTCAATCGAATTCGATGGCTCGACCGCCATCAGCATAGCGAGGGTGATCAACTGGCTTCCAAATTGGAAGTTTGCGGCTAATCCAATGGGGTGGATGTGAAAAACATCCGGCGCAGGGAAATCCGCGATGCCGGCCTTCACCTCATCCCACCACGCGAGCGCCTCGATCCGCTTCCGCTCTTCCTCGTGTTGTGGCTTTGGTCCCGTATGCTTTTCCAACTCAGCGATCAACTGCTTCCATTTCGACGGGTTCGCCCACTCGCTTTCATGTTTGACGATCAGCCGAGACGCAGCCTGCATCAGCCACTGATCCCCGCCACGCTCAGTCTGCGACAGCGTGCATAGTTCATCAGCCGCCTGCTTGCCATTGCCTTTCGTGAACAGGGCGTCATACACCTTGAGCATCAAAGGGCTGAGCTTCGAGCACGAGGCGAGGTTGGCAACATTGGCGCCGCTCGCATACTCAACCCACTTCTGGGTTGTCGCAAAGATCGTATGCGCTGAATCATGGGCATCCGCAAGACACTCGAAGTCGATCCACTTCTGCGTGAATTCCCGCGTCACTCGGCCGCTCGGGTGGTTGAAGTCACACACCCAACCGTCGATCACTTGACCTTGCGCATTCACGCCGTCAACGTGCCACCAGTTCACCGGGTAACCCGGATCGGGATTCGGATGCGGCTCGGGGATCCGCCGATTAGGGTCACGTGCCAGTTCGGCGAGCGAATACACCTGAACGGCGCCCGTCTTTCTCAACTGCGAGTCAGCGCCCGGGATGAACTTCTTCTTATTCTCGGTACGTTGATACAGCACCGTACCCGGCGCGATTCGCAGAATCGTCGGCTCGGATGGCAAGCCCAGTGCCGTCCAGTCCTCCTTGTGCGGACCGTGCTCGTTGACCCATGCCCTCCCCTGTTCGAGATACGCCTGGATGCTGTCGTCGCAAAACACCTCGATGTGCGCCATCCGGGTTCCGGACGTGCATTGGTTCAGCGAGTCGTATCGACCGAGGTGGCCGATCAGTTCGCCCGCCTTGATCGGGATACCCTCTGCTTTTTGCGAGGTCGTTGTCACGATCACCCTATCGAAAATCGAGTCGGGGATTACTTCCTGAATAACCGGCCCGCCATTTTCCTGACCGAGATAAACCCAACCGCCGACGGCACGGGACGGCTCGACGTAGCCGCCCGCCTCGGCCGGATATGGCGACGCGCCATGCAGGTCTGTCACCTCGCCCCAACCTTTCTCCCTCTTACCGATGCTGACGCTCGCTCCCTGCGGAAGAATACCGATAGCTTCGCCGCGGGGATGACTTTTGCGAACCCGCAGCCCCTGCTGAGCCGGATCCGACACCTGCCCGCCACGGCTTGGCGTCGGCTTGTCCTGAGCATGCCGCGTCACCTGCCACTGCCTTGACCAGTATGCCGGCTTGTCCCGCCTCGGGAAGTTCGCGTAGTCCTCGTGGGACATCAGGTGAATGTACAGGCTGTAGAAAGTCAGCGTCTTGCCCCGCGGAAATTCCATCGTGTGCCGCACCAGTGCAAAACCGGTACTGTACGGTGCCTGAACCGGCGCTTTGCTACCGGCCGATGCGATCTCGCTTACCGGATAGGTCTTGTTGATGCGAAACGCGATCAGCACGCCGTCGGCAATGCAGCGCAGTCCCGCATCGAGATCCAGGGCCTGCCCCGCGCCCGCCTCCGTGACGTGAATCCCGCCGTGCCACATGCCCTTGCGGCTGACGAGATACGTGCCGGTCGGCTCGCCCTCTGCAAGCAGTCGGTAAATCTCATGCTCGTCGGTAAATAGTGAAGACGTCTCGAATTTGCTTTGTCCTTTACGCAGGAAAGGAAAGGCAAACAGCGATTGCTTCAGGCTGGCAATGGCGGTCTCGGGAGTTGGTGATGCCTTGTTCGGTGCGGGCTTGTTGGTCACGATCTGATTTATTCAGAGAATCCTTTGCGTGACCAGACCATACAATGCGGTCCCGGATCTGGTTTATCCAAAATTGTCGACGCTGTTCTTGAACAACATCCCAACCTCGGCTTTTCCCGCCCAACGAAAGCGTCGCGCCCTCCCCACTGCTCGGAACGGTTTTGTTACAGAATGCTAAATTCCAGCACCAAGGACACCCGACAAGAAATCCATCGATAGCGCCTCAACGCAACGGGGCCGGCGCACATCAATGCGCCGGCCCCGCTGCACAACAATTCGCCCTCGCCGCGTTACTTCGCCGGCGCCTTGTACGCGATGCAGTCGACCTCGACCTTGCAGTCGATCACCATGCTCGACTGCACGCACGCGCGTGCCGGCGGATGCTCGCCGAAGTACGACACGAACACCTTGTTGAACGACGCGAAATCGCGCGCGTCGTCGAGCCACACGCCGCAGCGCACGACGTGCTCGAGGCCGTAGCCGGCTTCCTTCAGGATCGCGATCACGTTCTCGATCGTCTGCTTCGACTGCGTGACGATCCCGCCTTCGACCACTTCGCCGTTCACCATCGGCGTCTGGCCCGACACGTACAGCCAGCCGTCGGCTTCGACCGCACGCGCAAACGGCATCACCTGGCCGCCCGTGCCCTTCGCTTCGCCTACGCCATATCGCTTCATCGTTTCACTCCTGTTTCGGTTGCAGATGCGCGCGCCCGTCACGGCGCGCGCGGAAGTTGAGCCCGGGTTGAGCCCGGGTTGAGCCCGGGTTGAGCCCGGGTTGAGCCCGGGTTGAGCCCGGGTTGAGCCGGGGTTGAGCCTGCCGTGGGCCGCGCGTCAGAACGCGGCGTCGGCGCTCGCCTGCGCGCGTGCGCCGCGCGCGACGAAGCCGCCCGCACGTTCGCCGGTCGGCTGGCCGTCGCGGTAGGTCAGCACGCCGTTGACCCACACCGCGTCGATGCCGTGCGCGGGCTGCTGCGGCTTATCGAACGTCGCCGCATCGATCACGCGGTCGGGATCGAACAGCACCAGATCGGCGTGATAGCCGACGTGCACTTCGCCGCGCCCGGCGAGGCCGAAGCGGCGCGCGGACAGCGACGTCATCTTGCGGATCGCCTCCTCGAGCGGCAGCAGGCCCGTGTCACGCGCGTAGTGCCCGAGCACGCGCGGGAACGCGCCCCACAGCCGCGGGTGCGGCAGCGGATCGTTCGGCAGGCCGTCCGAGCCAACCATCGTCGCCGGATGCGACAGGATCCGGCGCACATCGTCCTCGGACATGTTGTGGTAGACGGCGCCAGCAGGCCGGATCCGCTGCGCGGCTTCCTGCTCGGTGACGCCCCACTCGGCCGCGATCGTCTTCAGCAGCTTGCCCGCGACTTCCGGGTG
The DNA here is from genome assembly GCF_053427715.1 of Burkholderia sp. MR1-5-21. Lineage (NCBI taxonomy): Bacteria > Pseudomonadati > Pseudomonadota > Betaproteobacteria > Burkholderiales > Burkholderiaceae > Burkholderia > Burkholderia sp. MR1-5-21. The sequence continues at coordinate 36,605 of NZ_JBSAXD010000038.1, read as the reverse complement.
CGGCTCCGACCACGTGATCGTGATGTCGATGTCGCCCGTCACCTGCTTGAGGTCGAGCGTCGACGAGCTGCGGCTGTACGGATAGCAGTCGCAGCCGACCGGCTGGTAGCGGCGCGCGCCCTCGAGCGACGCGAGCACCTCGGTGCTGCGGCCCCAGTTCGACGGGCCCGCGCATTTCAGGTGCGAGATCACGACCGGCACCCGCGCGTGGCGGCCGACGCGATACGCCTCGTCCATCGCGTCGAGGATCGCGTCGAACTCGGTGCGCATGTGCGTCGTATACAGCGCGCCCGCGTTAGCGAGCGGCTCGGCGAGCGCCATCACCTCTTCTGGCGGCGCCGCGAACGCGGAGCCGTACGCGAGGCCCGACGACAGCCCGAGCGCGCCGTGCGCGAGCGCTTCCTCGAGCTGCGCGCGCATGCCGGCGATTTCGGCACCGGTCGCCGCGCGGTCGAGGCGGTCCATCTGGTTGTTGCGCAGCGCGGTGTGGCCGACGAGCGCGGCGACGTTGACGGCCGGCCGCGCGTCGTTCACCGCCGCGACGTAATCGGCGAAGCTCGGGTACTGGAACGCGCCGCGATCGCCGAGCAGGTTCATCGGATCGGGCGGATCGCCCGCGAGCGTAACCGGCGACGCGCTGATCCCGCAGTTGCCGACGATCACGGTCGTCACGCCCTGCGTGATCTTCGGCAGCATCTGCGGCGAGCCGATCACGTGGGTGTCGTCGTGCGTGTGCACGTCGACGAAGCCCGGCGCGAGCGCACGGCCGTTCGCCTCGACGATCTCCTCGGCCAGCCAGTTCGACAGGTTGCCGATCGCCGCGATCATGCCGTTGCGGATCGCGACGTCGCGCGTGACGGGCGGCGCGCCGGTGCCGTCGTACAGCAGCGCGCCGACGATCAGCGTATCGGCAGCTTCGGGATGCGAATGCATGGTCAGTCTCCTAGCGGTTGACGGTCTCCGCCGCCGCGGTGCGCATCGAGCGCATGCTTGATCCGGCGCAGCGATTCCCGGCACCCGTCGCCGAGCCGCAGCGCGACGCCGGTGACGAGCACGTCGATGGCCATCATCATCGCGTAGCGCGATGTCGACGGTTTGAAAATGAAATCGGTCTCGAACGCGACGACCGGAATCAGGTGGTCGGCAAGCTGCGCGAGCGGCGACGCCGGCGCGGTGACCGCGATCAGCGTCGCGCCGTAGCGCTTCGCGAGCGCACAGCTGTCGAGCAGCTCGGGCACGCGCCCGCTCACCGACAACGCGACGACGACATCGTCCTTCGACAGCGTCGCCGACACCATCCGCTGCAGCACGCTGTCCTGGTAGCTCGAGACCGGCCGGCCGAAGCGCACGAGACGGAAGCGCAACTCGTCGGCGAGCGCGGTCGACCCGCCGCCCTGCCCGTACACGTAGATCATCTTCGCGCCGGCGAGCCGATCGGCGGCCGCGTCGAACGACGTGTGGCGCAGCAGCTGGTGGTTGTGCGCGAGCGCGACCTGAATTTCGTCGTAGACCATCGACGCGGGGTTCGCGTCGTCCGCGCGCGCAGCATCCGACGGCGCGAGGAAACGCTGGCCGACGGCCGCCGCCTGCGCGACGAGCAGCTTCAGTTCGCGCACGTCGCGACAGCCGACCGCCTTCGCGAAGCGTGTGACCGTCGCGATGCTCACTTCCGCGTCGCGCGCGAGCGTGCCGATGCTCGCGTGCGCGGCGCGCACGAGATCGGCGAGGATGAACGCGGCCACCTTGCGCTCGGCGTCGCGCAACTCGGGCGCGCATTCGGCGATCCGGGCGACGATGTCGACGGCCGGCAGCGCGGCGACAGGCTCTGCAGCCGGCGGAACGGAAGACGGGGCGGCGGGCGTATTCATCTGCTGAATGAGTTGTGGCGCGGGTTGCAGCACGCGCTGCGGCGCACCATGTTACTAAATAACATTACCGTGCCGATGCTACTTTCTGTACCATCTGCATGTCAACTTCGATGCAATACATATCCGAGATGGAGCGGGATGACATGAAAGTTACAAACTATCAGGAAGCGACGATCGATCCGTTCGGCAAGGGCCTCGGCAATCTGCCGAGCGCGAGCGTGCCGCTCGCGGACGCTGGCCGCCTCGAGTGGAACCTGCTCGCGGAAGACGTCAGCCTGCCGGCCGCGGTGCTGTACGAGGATCGCATCGAACACAACCTGAAATGGATGCAGGCGTTCGTCCAGCAGTACGGCGTCAAGTTCGCGCCGCACGGCAAGACGACGATGGCGCCGCAGCTGTTCCGCCGCCAACTCGACGCCGGCGCGTGGGGCATCACGCTCGCGACCGCGCACCAGACGCAGGCCGCGTACCACGGCGGCGTGCGGCGCGTGCTGCTCGCGAACCAGCTGGTCGGCCGTCACAACATGGCGATCATCGCGGCGCTGCTCGCGGATCCCGAGTTCGAGTTCTTCTGCCTCGTCGATTCCGTCGAAGGCGTCGACCAGCTCGGCCGCTTCTTCGGCGACGCGAAGAAGTCGCTCAACGTGCTGATCGAGCTCGGCGTGCCGGGCGGCCGCGCCGGCGTGCGCGACGACGCGCAGCGCGAAGCGGTGCTCGCCGCGCTCGCGCGTTACCCGGACACGCTGAAGCTGGCCGGGATCGAACTCTACGAAGGCGTGCTGAAGGAAGAGGGCGAGATCCGCGCGTTCCTGCAGGGAGCGGTCGCGCTGACGCGCGAGCTCGCGGCAGCCGGCCGCTTCGCGCGCACGCCTGCGATCCTGTCCGGCGCGGGCTCGGCATGGTACGACGTGGTGGCGGAGGAATTCGCGAAGGCGTCCGATGCGGGCTTCGCGGAGGTGGTGCTGCGTCCGGGCTGCTACCTGACGCACGACGTCGGTATCTACAAGAAGGCGCAGACGGATGTATTCGCGCGCAACCCGATCGCGCGCAAGATGGGCGAAGGCCTGCTGCCCGCGCTGCAGCTGTGGGCGTACGTGCAGTCGATTCCGGAGCCGGACCGCGCGATCGTCGCGCTCGGCAAGCGCGATTCGGCGTTCGACGCGGGCCTGCCCGAGCCGGCCCGCCATTTCCGCCCGGGTCGCGACACCGCGCCGCGCGACGTCGCCGCAAGCGAAGGCTGGGCGATCACCGGCCTGATGGACCAGCACGCGTACCTGCAGATCCCGCCCGGCGCGGACGTGAAGGTCGGCGACATGGTCGCGTTCGACATCTCGCACCCGTGCCTGACATTCGACAAGTGGCGCCAGCTGCTCGTCCTCGATCCGCAGTTCCGCGTGAAGGAAGTGATCGAGACGTTCTTCTGATATGCGACGGCCGTCCGGCGCCCGGCGTGCGCTCACGCCGGCAACGGGCGCACACCGGCCGCACGACGACCACGCAACGGCCGTCCCGCAACGGGACGGCCGTCGTCATACCGGCGTCGATTCGTCGGAGTACACTGCGCTTTCGTCCTGACCCACCCTTCAACTATGCATGGACCCCGGGCACGCGCTGAAGCGCCGGCTCGGGCCAACACGGGAGAAAGCCATGGCCGCGAAGAAGATCCTGTTCCTGACCGGCGATTTCGCCGAAGACTACGAAACGATGGTGCCGTTCCAGGCGCTGCAGGCCGTCGGCCACCATGTCGACGCGGTCTGCCCCGGCAAGCGGGCGGGCGACAAGATCAAGACCGCGATCCACGACTTCGAAGGCGACCAGACCTACACCGAGAAGCCGGGCCACCAGTTCACGCTGAATGCGGCGTTCGACGACGTCGACGCGGCGCGTTACGACGCGCTCGCGATCGCGGGCGGCCGCGCGCCCGAATACCTGCGTCTCGATCCGAAGGTGATCGCGCTCGTGCGCGCGTTCGCGGCAGCGGGCAAGCCGATCGCGGCGATCTGCCATGCGGCGCAGCTGCTCGCGGCCGCCGACGTGATCCGCGGCAAGCGCATCTCGGCCTACCCGGCCTGCGCGCCCGAAGTGAAGCTCGCGGGCGGCGAATATGCGGACATCCCGGTCGATTCGGCCGTCACCGATGCGCCGTTCGTCACCGCACCCGCGTGGCCTGCGCATCCGGCGTGGCTCGCGCAGTTCCTCGCGCTGCTCGGCACGCGCATCGAGCTGTAACGCGCTTCGATGACGGTGGCGGGCCCGTGCGGCCCGCTCGCCGGGCGCGGATCGTGAAGCCGGCGCAAGCTGCCGGCGCAAGGTTCGAAGCCGGACCGGCAACCGGCGGTGCTTGACGACCCGCCCTGCCCGCTCAGCGCGCCGCCGGCTGCGTGCCGACTTCGGCGATCCGCGCCTCCAGCATCGCGAGCGCGCCCGACAACGCGTTCAATACGTCGTCCGGCAACTGCGCCATCGTCTGGTCGAGAAACGCCTTGCGGCGCGGCAGGCACGCATCGAACACCGCGTGGCCGGCGGCGGTCAGCGTCACGTTGGTCACCCGATTGTCGCGCGCGTCGGATTCGCGCTCGATCCAGCCGAGCGCGTCGAGCGCCTTCAGCTGGCGCGTGAGCGCGCCCGGGTCGATCCGCAGCAATTCGACGAGCCGCTTCTGCGACGAGTGCCCATCCATCGAGCGGAGTGCGACCATGATGCGCCAGCGCGGCATCGGCTGGCCGACTTGCGCTTCGAACGCGGTCAAGAACGCGCGATACGTGCGTCCGAATTGCTGCAAGATCGCGACGCGGTCCTGTTCTTCCATGCGCTGAATCTGTTCCTTCGTTCGTTCAATCTGCCGCGACGTGCGGTTCAATCTTGCGCCGCAGCGCGATCGGCGGCACCCGGCGGCATTGCCACACCGACACCACGGCCACCACGGCTGCCACCGCGACGCCCAGGTGAATCGCGCTGACGAGCGATTCGCGGGCCGCCTCCAGCAGCAGCGCGCCATTATGCCCGGCGCGCGTGAGCTCGGCGACGAGACCGCCTTGCGCCGCGCGGTCGATCAGGATCTGCGGATCGGCGAGCTGCGCGCGCCACTGCATCGCATGGTCGGCCGCGAGCGCGTCGCGCACGCCACCCGCATACATCTGGTTGACGAGCGTGCCCGTCAGCGCGGTGCCGACCATCCCGCCGACCATCCGCAGCGACTGCAGCAGCGCGGTCGCGATGCCGAGATGCTCGCGCCCGGCGGTCTGCTGCGCGAACACCGTCAGGTTCGGCAGCACGAAGCCGAGGCCGACGCCGCCCGCGACCATCAGCGCCATCAGGATCCAGCGCGGCGTGTCGTGGGTCGACACGACGACACCGACGCACGTGATCGCGAACAGCACGAAGCCGACGTGCAGCATCGCGTTCGGGTTGCGGATGCGGGTCACGACGCGGCCGTTCATGATGCTGCCGATCGTGATGAACACGACGAGCGGCGTGATCACGAGCCCGGCCTCCTTCGGCGACATCCCGAAACCGCCCTGGAACAGCAGCGGCGCGTAGAACAGCAGCGAGAACATCGAGAAGCCCGCGAGGATCGCGAGCACGAACAGCGCGGACAACGCGCGGTTGCCGAACATGTCGAACGGAAGAATCGGCTGTGCGCAGCGCTTCTCCCAGTGCCACAGCCCGATGCCGGCGGCGAGCGCGATGACGAGCAGCAGCGACGGCCAGCCCGCGATCCCGTGTTTCGGCAGCCATTCGACGAACAGCTGCAGCGCGCCGAGCGACAGCGCGATCAGGATCGCGCCCGGCCAGTCGAGCCGCATCTTCTCCTTGTGCTCGACTTGCCGCAAGTGCGGCAGGTAGCGCCACACGAACAGCAGCGACAGCAGGCCGATCGGCAGGTTCACGTAGAACACCGAGCGCCAGCCGAACGACTGCGTCAGCACGCCGCCGAGCGACGGCCCGATCGCGTTCGCGATGCCGAACGCCGAGCTCATCAGCACCTGCCAGCGCAGCCGCACGACGGAATCGGGAAACAGGTCCGGAATGCACGCGAACGCGGTGCCGACCAGCATCCCGCCGCCGATGCCCTGCAGGCCGCGCGCGAGCACGAGGTACAGCATGTCGTTGGCCATCCCGCACAGCACCGACGCGCCGGTGAACAGCACGATCGACACGATCACGAACGGCTTGCGCCCGTAATAGTCACCGAGCCGCCCGAAGATCGGCACGGTGATCACCGAGCTCAGCAGGTAGGACGTCGCGACCCACGCATACAGGTCGAATCCTTTCAGTTCGGCGACGATGGTCGGCAGCGCGGTGCCGACGACGGTCTGGTCGAGCGCGACGAGCATCGTCACGAACGAGATGCCGATCATCGCGAGCAGCGATTCACGGAACGGCAGGACTTGCCCGCTCGAATGGTGGGCAGCGGTGTGGACGGCCATTTTTTGTTGGCGCAACTTTTGACGAGTCAAACAATCTGAAAATTCTATCATGGGTGCGGTAACCTAGCTGGCGGCCGGCATTTCGGCCCAGGCTGCGAGGGAGAAAGATGGAACCGATTTCAATCGGCGTTGCGACGACGCTTTCGGAAGACGACCGGGATGCGCTGCGGCGCGCGAAGCAGGTGCTGGAAAGCCCGTCGCTGACACTGAAGCTGACGCGCCTGCTCGGTGCACCGGTCGAGAAGATGATCGGCAGGCTGCCGGATTTCGCGACCGGCAAGATCAACGACGCGACCCAGCTCGCGCTGCGCAAGTGCCTGAACCTCGCGCTGCGCACGCTCGGCAAGCCGCCGGCCGCGGACGCCGACGCGCACGACATGCACGACAAGCCGAGCAACCTGCTGCACAAGCTCGCGGTCGCGACCACGGGCGCCGCGGGCGGCGCGTTCGGCTTCGTCGCGCTGCCGGTCGAGCTGCCGGTGACGACGACGCTGATCTTCCGCTCGGTATGCGACATCGCGCGCAGCGAGGGCGAGGACCTGACGTCGGTCGACACGCAGCTGCAGTGCCTCGCCGTGCTCGGAATGGGCGGCAACCCGGACAAGAAGGAAGAGGAAGCCGATCTCGGCTACTTCGTGCTGCGCGGCGCGCTCGCGCAGGCAATCTCGAAGGCGTCGTCGGACATCACGACGAAGGGAATCGCCGCGCACGGCTCGGCCGCCGTGTTCAGGCTCGTGCAGACCGTCGCGTCGCGCTTTTCGGTGCAGGTGACCGAGCAGATGGCGGCCAAGTCGATCCCCGCGATCGGCGCGGTGCTCGGCGCGACCGTCAACACGCTGTTCATCGATCACTTCCAGCAGATGGCGCACGGCCACTTCACCGTGCGCCGGCTCGAGCGCAAGTACGGCACCGCGGCCGTCAAGGCCGCCTATCAGGCGATCGACGCCTCGCCGGCGCGCTGAACCGCACGCTCGACCGCCATGCGGTGCAGGAACGCCGCCGCCCGGTCGAGCGCCTGCCGCGACTCCGGCATCATCGGCGCATACCGCTGCCACACGTGCGATCGCTGCCGTGCCGCTCGAACGGAGCCGCTATATCAAACGCTTCAGCCGGCCGGCAGCACCTGTCCGCGGATCTCGCCGGACGGATGTTCCTTCGTGTGGACATTGAAGTACCACTTGCCGGCCATCAGGTCCGTCACCTGCGAATCGCTCAGCTCCTTCGAGCCCTTGATCGGGCTCGCGAGGCCAGCCTTCGGAATCGGCACCTGCACGCCGGCGTTCTGCCCGACGGGCGCCGGTCCGTGGAAATGCGCGGCGGTGGCCGGGCCGGTCAGGTCCTTGTAGGTGATCGACCATTGCAGCGTGTGACTGGCCGTGTCGTAAGTCGCATCGACGTTGCCCGAACCGTGGCTGGTGGTGGGCGGCACCTCGCTCGACGGCTGCAGGTTCGCGGACAGGTGGACCGTTTCGGCGGCGGCGCTGCCGGCGGCGAGCACGCCCGCAAGTAACGCGACCTGGAGGAAACGCAGCTTCGGCATGTGATCTCCTTGTACAACGTTGACGACTTTGGACGCCACCCTGTTGGGGACGCATCGCCCATGTTAGTCGATCGCCACCGATCAGGCAGCACGTTGACCGTTCGGACAATGGCGAACGGCGAGCCGATCGGCATGCCCCGCGATGTACGCCCCGGCAAATTGTTCATGCCAGCCTGACGCAACGAGGAACAGACCTTTGCAGCCGGACGCCTGAATCCGCGCGCGGCCTTTCGCTACACTTCGTCTCACAGTTGCTTGTTTCCTTCGTCCGAAGGAGTCTGCGAGTATTCACGCGGCCGCCCGGCCGCGTTTTTTTTGCGTACTGCACGTGGCCGGTGCGCGATGCAGGCAGGCCGCGGCCTGTCCGCTTCCTCTCGCGAACGGCTTCATCTGCCACATCCGGCCAGACGCCAAGCAGAACGAATCATGATCGTTGCCCGCGCCGCATCTGATCCGCACCAGCACGCCGACGGCGAGCGTCCGACGCATCAGCTCCGGTAGCCCGGATCGATGCGGTCGACAATGCGCTGCAGCGCGTCGAACGCATCCTGCCCCGCGCCATGCTTCGGATCGAAGTTCAGCGAATCGCGCACGCACGCTTCGAGCACCGGCGGCGCGATCGGCAGCGCGTCGCCGATCGCGTGCGTCGCGACCTGCACTTCGCACGCGCGATTGAGCAGCCACATCAGCGAGAACGTCTCGGCGAGCGTGCGTCCGATCGTGACGGGCCCGTGATTGCGCAGCAGCAGCACGGGCCGCCCGCCCGCGCTCGCGACGATGCGCCGGCCTTCGTCGAGATGCACGGTGATCCCCTCGAAGTCGTGATACGCGACCTTGCCGTACAGCTGCGCCGCATAGAAGTTCGAGAACGACAGGCCGTCGCGCGAACAGCACACGGCCATTGCAGGCGTCGTATGCACGTGCATCACGCAGTGCGCATCGGGCAAGGCCGCATGGATCGCGCTGTGGAACGTGAAGCCGGCCGGATTGATCGGCCAGTCGGAATGCCCGATCACGTTGCCGTCGATGTCGATCTTGACGAGGTTCGACGCGCACACCTCACTGTAGTGCAGGCCGAACGGATTGATCAGGAAATGGCCGTCGGCGTCCGGCACGCGCAGCGAGATGTGGTTGTAGATCAGCTCGGTCCAGCCGAGATGGTCGAAGATGCGGTACGCGGCCGCGAGCTGCACGCGCGCCTGCCACTCGGCCTCGGAAAAGCGGGCGGGACGGGAAAACGGCTGGTTCGGTACGTGATGCATGCGGGGGCTCCGGTTGAGCGGGCGCGTGCGGGGCCGCGCCGCGGCGGCATCGCACTTCGTCTCCTGGCGCCGGCGGAATTGCGGACCGGCGCATTGCGTAACGCCACCGGGCGGGCCGCGCGTCGCACGCGGCGGATCCGGCAGCAACCGTCTCGATCCGAAGATCGTTGTACACACAACCATATCACCATTCCGGGGCCGCAGGAATCGCGGCATTTACCGATTCGTCCACGCAGCGGACGGGCGCGCGAGCCCGACGGCCGGCGGGCGGGCCAGCCGCCCCTCTGCCGTGGCGGCGCCAGTGCGACTCGCCGTACCGATCGGGCGCGAGCGGCCCGCCCGTCGTCCATGCGCCGGCGAGCCGGGCAAACCGCACGCGGAAACGGCCGCCGCACGCCGCGCCGGCCGCCGTGGTCCGACCAATCTCAGCCCGCGTCGCTTCGCTCGAAATGGCTGCGCACGTAGTCGATGTGCGTCTGCATCGCGGTGCGCGCCTCCTCGGGGCGATGCGCGCAAATCGCGTCGCAGACGATCCGGTGCTGACGCAGCAACTGGTCCGACGCGTCGTCGTCGTGCTCGGTCATCCCCGTGACGTTGATCGAGATGTGCTCGCGCAGCATGCCGATCACGCTCGTATGCAGGTGCAGGAACATCGTGTTGTGCGACGCGAGCGCGATCGCCTCGTGCAGCTTCGAGTCGGTCGCGACCTCGACCGCCTTGTCGTCGTTCACGTGCGCGATCTCGAGTTCGCGCAGCAGCGCGCGGATCCGGCGACGGTCGTTCGCGTCGGCGCGCAGCGCGGCGAAGTACGCGGTCGCGCCTTCCAGCACGCGGCGGAACTCGAGGATGTCGTCGCGCAGCGCCGGATGGTCGGCGACGAGCTGACCCCACGGCGACGCGACGCCTGCGCGCAACTGGTCCGTCACGTACACGCCCGCGCCGCGCCGGCTCTGCAGCAGCCCGCGCGCGACGAGCCGCTGGGTCGCCTCGCGGATCGTGTTGCGCGCGACGCCGTACTGCTGCGCGAGCACCCGCTCGGCCGGCAGGCGCGCGCCGGCCGGCCACGTGCCGTCGAGCAGCGCCGTCTCGATCTTGCGCATCACCACTTCGGTCCGGCCGCGGGCCGTCATCGCTGCCATCGTCGGGTCTCCAGAATATTGGGGCCGTTCGCGCCGATATCGGCCTTGCGCCGCCCCCGGGCGCCGATTGGCCCAACCAATTTGAGCTGCGGCGCCGTCGCGGGAATTATGCAGCGAAATCGCCGTCCCGCGTGCCGGGCGCCGTCCCCCTGGAGCGAGACATGAACGAAAGGCAGTACCCTCCGGCCGCGCCCGCGGACGTCTATCTGTTCGCGACCTGCCTGGTCGACCTGTTCGTCCCCGAAGCCGGGCTCGACGCGGTGCGGCTCCTGGAGCGCGAGGGTCTGACCGTCCACTATCCTCGCGGCCAGAGCTGCTGCGGCCAGCCGGCGTACAGCAGCGGCAATCCCGACGAAGCGCGCCGCGTCGCGGCCGCGCAGCTCGACCTGTTCGCCGAACCGTGGCCCGTGATCGTCCCGTCCGGGTCGTGCGCCGGGATGATGCGGCACCATTGGCCGGCGCTGTTCGCCGACGATCCCGTCAACGGCCCGAAGGCCGGCGCGATCGCCGAACGCGTGTACGAACTCGCCGAATTCCTCGTCCACGTGCTCGGCGCGCGGCTCGATGCCGTCGCTGCCCCCGCTACCGTCATGCAGCCGGACGAGCGCGTGGTCCTGCACACGTCGTGCGCCGCGCGCCGCGAAATGGGCACGCGCGCGCACGGCGTCGCGCTCGTCGACGCGCTGCCCGGCGTGACCCGCATCGAACACGAACGCGAATCCGAATGCTGCGGCTTCGGCGGCACGTTCTCGCTGAAGCATCCCGACATCTCAGGCGCGATGGTGCGCGACAAGGTCGCGTCGGCCTGCGCGACCGGCTGCGACCGGCTCGTGTCGGCCGACTGCGGCTGCCTGCTGAACATCGGGCACGCGGCGGCGAAGGCCGGCGCACCGCTGCCGGTCGAGCATCTGGCGAGCTTCCTGTGGCGCCGCACCGCCGGCGCCGCGTCGTTGCGCGGAGACGAACAATGAGCGCACGCGCCTCGATCCTCGCGCGGCTGCGCGCCGCCACGCCGGCCGACACACTCGGCACGCACGGCACCCCGCCGGCCGGCGCGTTGTCCGCACTGCACGCGCTCGACGCACGCATCGACACGCACTACGCGGCGCGGCGCGACACGACTACGGCCAACCCGCACACGCTCGCACTGGCGATGCAGGCCGCGCTCGCCGCATCGCACGCGGACGTCTGGTGCGCGGATGCCGCGTCGTGGCCCGCGCAGCTCGCCAAGCGGCTCGCGGCGGCAGGCGTACGCCGGCTGCTGCTCGATCCGGCCCGCGCCGAATCCGCGGCGCTCGCCCGCGCGCTGCCCGACGCCGTCGCGACGGTGCCGTTCGACCGGCCGATCGACGCGTGGAAGGCCGAGCTGTTCGACACGATCGACGCGGGCTTCACGATCGCGCGTTCGGGCATCGCGGCGACCGGCACGCTCGTGCTCGCGCCCGACGCCGGCACGCCGCGCACCGTGTCGCTGGTGCCGCCGCTGCATGTCGCGCTCGTCCACGCCGACACGCTGCACGCGGACCTGCACGCGGCCGTTCACGCGGAGCGCTGGCACGCGGGCATGCCGACCAACCTCGTGCTGGTGTCGGGGCCGTCGAAAACCTCCGACATCCAGCAGACGCTCGCCTACGGCGCGCACGGCCCGCGCCGCCTGTGGGTCGTGATCGTCACGGAACACACCGACGCAGAGGTAACGACGCGATGAGCGAACAGACCGTGCATTTCGTCGCCACCGGCGACTTCAAGGCGCGTGCGCACGCCGCGCTCGACGATCCGAAGCTGCGCCGGAGCTTTCGCGGCGCGATGGACTTCCTGCAACACAAGCGCGCGGTCCAGTTCCCCGACGACGCCGAGCTGCAGCAGCTGCGCGATCTCGGCGAAGCGGTGCGGCAGCACGCGCTCGCGCGGCTGCCCGCGCTGCTCGAGCAGCTCGACGCGAAGCTGACCGAAGCCGGTGTGCACGTGCACTGGGCAGAAACCGCCGACGACGCGAACAAGATCGTGCTCGGCATCGCGCACGCGAAGAAGGCGCGCCGCGTGATCAAGGGCAAGTCGATGGCGAGCGAGGAAATCGAGCTGAACCATTACCTCGCCGAGCGCGGCGTCGACTGCATCGAGTCCGACATGGGCGAGTACATCGTCCAGCTCGCCGGCGAGAAGCCGTCGCACATCGTGATGCCGGCGATCCACAAGACGCGCGGCGACATCGCCGAACTGTTCGAAGCGCACATCCCGGGCGCGCAGTACACGGAAGACGTCGACGCGCTGATCCAGACGGGCCGGCGCGCGCTGCGCCAGGCGTTCGTCGACGCGGACATCGGCCTGTCGGGCGTGAACTTCGCGGCAGCCGACACGGGCACGCTATGGCTCGTCGAGAACGAGGGCAACGGCCGCCTGTCGACGACGGTGCCCGACACGCACATCGCGATCATGGGCATCGAAAAGGTCGTCGCGAAGCTCGAGCACATCGTGCCGCTGTCGAGCCTCTTGACGCGCTCGGCCACCGGCCAGGCGATCACGACCTACTTCAACCTGATCTCGGGCCCGCGCCGCGACGGCGAGCGCGACGGTCCGCGCGACCTGCATCTCGTGCTGCTCGACAACGGCCGCACGCAGGCATACGCGGACGAGCAATTGCGCGCGACGCTGCAATGCATCCGCTGCGGCGCGTGCATGAACCATTGCCCCGTCTACACGCGGATCGGCGGCCACGCGTACGGAACGACGTATCCGGGGCCGATCGGCAAGATCATCTCGCCGCACCTGCTCGGCCTCGACGCGACCGCCGACCTGCCGACCGCGTCGACGCTGTGCGGCGCGTGCGGCGAAGTCTGTCCGGTGCGCATTCCGATCCCGCAGCTGCTGGTGCGGCTGCGCACCGAGGCGAACCGCAAGCCCGACGAGCCGGTCGCACATCCGCTGCGCGGCCAGGGCGCGAACTACAACCGCGCGGAAGACCTCGCGTGGCGCTTCTGGTCCGGCGCGTTCGCGCACCCGCGCGCGTACCGCGCGTTCCGCTGGGCCGCGACGCGCCTGCGTGCGCTCGCGCCCGCGCAGCAGATGGGCTGGACACAGCACCGCACGCCGCTCGAGCCGGCGCCGCGCAGCCTCGCCGACCTGCTGCGCGCACGCGGCCAGCCCGAATAGCGCCCCCGCTTTTTGACCTGTACCGATAGACACATATGGAGGAGACAACCATGCAGGCCTGGCATCAGATCTACACCCCGCTCGGCAGCCTCGGGCTGTCGGCGTTCGTCGCCGCGATCCCGATCATCTTCTTTTTCGTCGCGCTCGCCGGCTTGCGGCTGAAGGGGCATATCGCCGCCGCGATCACGCTGCTGCTGTCGCTCGGCGTCGCGATCCTCGCGTACCGGATGCCGGTGCCGCAGGCACTCGCGGCAGCCGGCTTCGGCTTCGCGTACGGCATCTGGCCGATCGCGTGGATCATCGTCGCCGCGGTGTTCCTGTACAAGATCGTCGTGAAGACCGGGCAGTTCGACATCATCCGCGCGTCGGTGCTGTCGATCACCGACGACCAGCGGCTGCAGATGCTGCTGATCGGCTTCTCGTTCGGCGCGTTCCTCGAAGGCGCGGCGGGCTTCGGCGCGCCGGTCGCGATCACCGCGGCGCTGCTCGTCGGCCTCGGCTTCCGGCCGCTGCACGCGGCCGGGCTGTGCCTGATCGCGAACACGGCGCCGGTCGCGTTCGGCGCGATGGGCATCCCGATTATCGTCGCGGGGCAGGTCACCGGCATCGACGCGTTCCACATCGGCGCGATGGCGGGCCGCCAGCTGCCGCTGCTGTCACTCGCCGTGCCGTTCTGGCTCGTGTTCATGATGGACGGGCTGCGCGGCGTGCGGCAGACGTGGCCGGCCGCGCTCGTCGCCGGCGGCAGCTTCGCGATCACCCAGTACTTCACGTCGAACCACATCGGGCCCGAGCTGCCGGACATCACGTCGTCGCTCGTCAGCCTCGTCACGCTCGCCGCGTTCCTGAAGGTCTGGCAGCCGAGCAGCGCGAAGGAGAAGGCCCGCGGCACGGTCGCGTCGGGCGGCGGCGCCGCGGCGCTCGCGGGCTTCGGCGGCGGCTTCGGCAGCGGCCCGTCGGCGAGCCGCCAGGCGTCGCCGTACACGCTCGCGCAGACGGTGCGCGCATGGTCGCCGTTCCTGATCCTGACGGGCGTCGTCACCGTCTGGAGCCTCGCGCCGTTCAAGGCGCTGTTCGGCCCGCACGGCGCACTCGCCGCGACCGTGCTGAAGTTCAACGTGCCGGCGCTCGACCAGCTCGTCGTGAAGACCGCGCCGATCGTCGCGACGCCGAAGGCGCTCGACGCGGTGCTGAAGATCGACCTGATCTCGGCCGTCGGCAGCGCGATCCTCGTGACCGCGCTGATCTCGATGCTGCTGCTGCGGATGAAGCCGCGCGATGCGCTCGTCACGTTCGGCGAAACGCTGAAGGAACTCACGCGCCCGATCCTGTCGATCGGCTTCGTGCTCGCGTTCGCGTTCGTCGCGAACTACTCGGGGATGTCGTCGACGCTCGCGCTGCTGCTCGCCGGCACCGGCGCCGCGTTCCCGTTCTTCTCGCCGTTCCTCGGCTGGCTCGGCGTGTTCCTGACCGGCTCCGATACGTCGTCGAACGCGCTCTTCTGCTCGCTGCAGCAGGCGACCGCGCACCAGCTCGGCTTGCCCGAGACGCTCGTCGTCGCGGCGAACACGACCGGCGGCGTGACCGCGAAGATGATCTCGCCGCAGTCGATCGCGGTCGCCTGCGCGGCAACGGGCCTGGTCGGCAAGGAGTCGGAGCTGTTCCGCTTCACGGTCCGGCACAGCGTGCTGTTCGCGGTGATCGTCGGGCTGATCACGCTCGCGCAGGCGTACGTGCTGCCGGGGATGGTGCCGTAAGCGGCGCGCATGCCGATCGCGCGCCACGACGGCGCGCAAATCGGCTCGCGCGTCTGCATCCATGCGTTCGATGCGTCGTTCCCGCCGGCGCCCGAAAAAAATAAAACCCCACGCTCCGGAGAACGTGGGGTTCGTATGCAGCCTGACGCGCCGGTGCAGCCGGCGCGTTGTCGTTACGGTCGGCTGAAAGCCGCCACCGACTCGATCAGCTGCGTCCGCTGCATCAGCTCCCCTTGGCGATGCGATCCTGGATGTGCTGCGCGCGGCTCGCCGACGACGGGTGCGAGCTCATCATCGAGCTCTGGCCGCCGTCCAGCTGCGCGAGCTTCTGGAACGCGGTCACGAGGCCCTTCTGGTTCATGCCCTTCTGCTTGAGCAGGTCGAACGAGTAGTCGTCCGCCGCGCTTTCCTGCGTTTGCGAGAACTGCGCGTTGATGAACTTCTCGGTGATGTCGCCGAGCTGCGAGTTCGTCAGCGCCGCAACACCCGGCGACGCCGCGCCGGCCGCGGTGCGTGCCGCGCTCACCGCGTACGCGGTCTGCATCGCCTTCTTCGAGTGGCCGAGTGCGACGTGGCCCATCTCGTGGCCGATCACGCCGCGCAGCTCGTCGTCGTTCATCATGTCCATCAGGCCGCTGTACACGCGCACGCAGCCGTTACCCATCGCCCACGCGTTGACGTCCTTGGTCACGTAGACCTTGTAGTTGACCTTCTGGCCGTTCAGCGTCAGGTCGCCGAAGCCCTTCATCACCTTCGTCAGGCGCTTCGAGTACGCGCTGTTCGCCGGCGCGATCTTCGATTGGGCATCGCTCGCCTTGCACGAGTCGTTCGACAGCGTGACGATGTCGCTGTCCGACAGCGTCGCCGCCTTCATCAGGCTCGAGCCCGCCGACGTCAGGCTGTTCGCGTCGAGGCTCTGCACCCCGCCGCACGCGCTCAGCAGGAACGCGACACCACATGCTGCAACCGCTTTCTTCAAATGCATTTGTGACCCCTCGGTGGTTCTAATTGGAGCGGCGATTTTGCATAAGTCGGCGGAAAATTACCAGCCATTTACATTGCATGACACATCGATTACTTAACCCGATTAAATTAATGGCTGAATTGAAAACAAAAATGCATCCAATCACTGTCGGGATGCGATCGTCAGAAAGATGAGACATGTCAACGCGGGCGAATTCGTGCATGCGCGGGCGCGCATTGCCCGTCTGGAAACGGATGCGGACCGGTGCCGGTTACTGGCGTTCGTGCAACTTGTATCGCCCGGGACTGCATTCGATCGCCGGGCACACAACACCGTTACAGATTGAAAACACGTCGCCGCGAATACCGCGCACATGCCGCGGTGATTGACGTCGTGATTGACGCTACGATTGACACCGCATTCGAATGTCCTGAAGCGCGCACCTACTCCGCCGCCTGAAGATCCGCCATTGCCGCCGCGAGAAACCGCGCGGCCTCGCCGCCCGTGACGACGCGATGGTCGAACGTCAGGCTGAGCGGCAGGATCCGGTGCACGGCGGCCACGCCGGCGACCGGCACGACGCCGTCGTGGATGCGCCCCGCGCCGAGGATCGCGACCGTCGGCGGCACGACGACGGGCGCCGCGTACTTGCCGGCGATCATCCCGAAGTTCGACAGCGTGATCGTGTTGCCGCGCATCTCTTCCGGCGGAATCTTGCGCGCGCGGATGTCGTCGCGCATCCGGTCGAGCCCGGCGCGCAGATCCGCGGCGTCGCGATGCGCAACATCGCGCAGCACCGGCACGAACAGCCCTTCGGGCAGGTCGACCGCGATGCCGACGTCGATCTTCGCGAGCACGTGCCGCCGCCCCGTGTGCCCCTCGTACCACGCGTTGAGCCCCGGCTCCGCGCGGCAGCCGGCGACGAGCGCGCGGATCAGCCGGATCGTCACGTCGGTGTGCGGCGCCCATGCGTGGATGTCGGCGTCGTCGATCACCGTCGCCGCCGCGACCTCGCTCTGCGCGCGCGCCATGTTCTGCGCCATCGCGCGCCGCACGCCGCGCAGCACTTCCGGCGGCCCGACCTCGGCCAGCACCTTCGCGACGCGCTGCACGTCCGCCGCGGTAATCACGCCGTCCGCGCCCGACGGCGTGACCATCGCGAGATCGACGTCGAGCTTGCGCGCGAGCGCGCGCACCGCGGGCATCGCCTTGATCCCGCCCGCGCCACCGATGCCGCCGATGCCGCCGCCCACCCCGCCACCGAGCACCGCCGGCGCTTCGTGCACGACCTGCGCGCCGACTTCGACCTTGCCGACGACGGTGCCCGCGTCCGCGTCGCCGCCCTCGCCTTCGAACGCGACGAGCGGCGCGCCGAGATGCACGAGGTCGCCCGCCTGTCCGAACAGCTTCGTGATGCGGCCCGCCTGCGGCGACGGGATGTCGACGATCGCCTTCGCGGTCTCGACCGACAGCAGCGGCTGGTCGGTATCGACCGTGTCGCCCGTCTTCACGTGCCATTCGACGATTTCCGCTTCCTGCAGCCCTTCGCCGAGATCCGGCAGTTTGAAGATCTTCATGGTCACGACGCCTCCAGCGTCTTCCTGACCGCGCTGACGATCCGCTCCACGCTCGGCAGGTATTGGTTTTCAAGCCGGAACAGCGGCACGACGACGTCGTAGCCCGTCACGCGCTGCACCGGCGCGAGCAGCGAGTACAGCCCGCGCTCGGCGATGGTCGCGGCGATTTCCGCGCCGAGGCCCGCGGTGCGCGGCGCCTCGTGCACGATCACGCAGCGGCCCGTCTTCGCGACCGACGCGAGGATCGTGTCGGTGTCGAGCGGCTTCAGCGTCGCCACGTCGATCACGTCGGCCATCACGCCGTCCTGCGCGAGGCGGTCGGCGGCCGCCTGCACTTCCTGCAGCGCCGCGCCCCAGCTCACGAGCGTGACATCGCCGCCGTCGCGCAACGTGAAGCAGGTGTCGAGCGGCAGCGCTTCGCCGTCGTCCTCGACCGGCTGCCGGAACAGCCGGTACAGGCGCGTCGGCTCGAGGAAGATCACCGGGTCCGGATCGCGGATCGCGGCGAGCAGCAGCCCGTACGCGCGCGCGGGCGACGACGGCATCACGACGCGCAGCCCGGGAATATGCGCGAACAGCGCCTCGGGGCTTTCGGAGTGATGCTCGGGCGCGTGGATCCCGCCGCCGCACGGCGAGCGGATCACGAGCGGGCACGACAGCCGGCCGCGCGTGCGGTGCCGCAGCCGCGCCGCGTGATTGAGCACGTGGTCGATGACCGGATAGATGAAGCCCGTGAACTGGATCTCGGCGACGGGCCGCAGCCCCATCGCGGCCATCCCGATCGCGGTGCCCGCGATGCCCGCTTCCGCCAGCGGCGTGTCGATCACGCGCTCCGCGCCGAAGCGCGACTGCAGGTCGACGGTCGCGCGGAACACGCCGCCGTTGACGCCGATATCCTCGCCAAGCAGGACGACCGACGGATCGTTCGCGAGCTCGAACGCGAGCGCGCGATTGACCGCTTCGACCAGGTTCAGGTCAGCCATGATGGTTCCCCGCGACGGGCGCGAACGCGAGCGCCGTATCGAGCTGTTCGCGCAGCGCCTGCGGCAGCGTCGCGTACAGATGGTCGAACATCGCCGACGTATCGGGCGGCGCGACCGCCAGGTATTCCTGCACGGCCGCCTCGACCTGCGCGTAGCACACCTTGCCGAGGGCTGTGTCCTGCTCCTTGTCCCACACTTTCATCTGCGTCAGATAGGTGCGCAGCCGGATCAGCGGTTCGCGCTCCCATTGCTGCGCGACAGTGTCGGCATCGCGATAGCGCGTCGCGTCGTCGGCAGTCGTGTGATCGCCGAGCCGGTAGCTGAGCGCCTCGACGAGCGTCGGGCCGCCGCCGCGGCGCGCCTTGTCGAGCGCCTCGAGCATCACCTGGCGCACCGCGATCACGTCGTTGCCGTCGACCTGCCGGCCGTCGATGCCCGCCGCGATCGCCTTCTGCGCGAGCGTCTGCGCGGCGGTCTGCCGCGTGCGCGGCACCGAAATCGCCCACTGGTTGTCGTTGACGACGAGCACGAGCGGCGCCTGCCAGGCGCCCGCGATGTTCATCGCTTCGTAGAAGTCGCCCTTCGACGTGCCGCCGTCGCCGAAGATCGTCACCGCGACGCGCGGCTCGCGGCGCAGCATGAACGCATAGGCGGCGCCGGCCGCGTGGCACACCTGGGTGCCGATCGGCACGCAGTTCGGGAAGTCGTGGCGCGCGACCTGGAAATCGCTGCCGCGCTCGTCGCCGCCCCAGTACAGCAGGCTCTCTGCCATCGTGACGCCGCGCAGCAGTTGTGCCGCATGGTCGCGGTACGACGGAAACAGCACGTCGTCCGTCTGCATCGCGCTCGCGACGCCGACGCCGATCGCCTCCTGCCCGACCGACGACGCGAACGTGCCGAGCTTGCCGGTGCGCTGCAGCGCGACGGCCTTCGCGTCGAACGCGCGCGTCAGCACCATTGCGCGATAGAGCGGCAGCAGCGCCGCGGGATCCTGCGCGAATTCGGGCAACGGCTGCACCGGCTTGCCGTCTGGCCCCAGATACTGCGTGTAGTCGACATGAAAACGCGCGACCGTGCTCATGACTCGCCTCCGCGAGGGTGCGAAGCCTGACGGGGCGTCCGTCGATGCGGCGCGGCTCGGTGAAGTGATGCCGCCGAGGCGCACGCATCCGCTCCGGCGACGGATCGCGTCGCCGGCGGGCGCGCCGCCGTTGCGGGGATCAGGACAAACGTGTCGCCCGCACATGCGGAATGCGCGATGCGACATCCGGTCTGCGACACGTCCCATGCGCGACGCGGGCTGTCACCCCTTCCGGCCCTTTGACCGTCATTCAACCTTAGTCAGTAATCGGGTGAAAGCAAGTCGGGACTGTACGCACGCGATGCGTATCGTGACGGATGCCGGGCTCCCGCGACGACGACACGCCGCGACGCGCGGCGCCGGAAGAAAGGAAAAGAGCGCGCATGTCGCGAAATCGCCTGCCGCATCGACGCACGCGTGCGTCGGCGAGCGGAACGGGCATGCGCGCAGGATCGCCGCTCGCGCGCTACATCTTCGCGATGATTTCTCCGACCTCGGCGCTCGTGAACGCGCGCAGCGTCTGCGTGCGGACATTGCCGGCCGAGCCGAGCGCGAAGCCGAAGGCGGTGAGACTCTGCTCGTCCGGCGCGTCGATGATCGTGACGATATCGAATGCGCCGAGCGTCCAGAACACCTCCTTCATTTCACAGCCGAAAGTCCGGGCCATTTCCGCAACCTGCCCCGCGCGCTGGCGGGTGCTCTTGATCGTGCGGATGCCCTGGTCCGTGAAGTTCGCGAGAACCACATAAGTCGCCATGACGATTCCCCCTGACGAATGAACGTTGTCGGGATTGCCTGCGCGCGGGCGGTTGCGCACGCGCCATTGCGACGGCATCGCCGCAGCCGCGTCGCGCGCAACTGGATTCTAGGCATCGGAAATGCGGGGGAAAGACGATCTGGATCAACTGCGGTGAAGGTCAGGCCGTCTGCTCGTCTGCCCGTCAGGCCGTCTGCCCGCCGCGCCGGGTCAGCCGCCGCGCGACCAGCATCGGCAGCCGCACCACGAAGCCGGCGACGAGCCGCAGATGCATCCACGTGAGCAGCGCGTTGTCGCGGCCGTAATGGAAGTGCGACACGCCGCCCTCGTTCGCGCCGAAGTAGCGCACGGGCGCTTCGATGCGGATCGGGCGCACGCCGGCCCAGCACAGCCGCACGGCGGCCTCCGGATCGAAGTCGAAGCCGCGCATCCAGAGCTGGCGATGCATGATCGCGGCGAGCGGCGCGACCGGATACACGCGAAAGCCGTACAGCGAATCGCCGATGCCGGCCCACAGTGTCTCGACGTCGGCCCAGACGTTCGACAGCCGCCGCCCCTGCACGCGCAACTGCGGCGCGTCCGCGTCGAACTTCGGCAGACCGAGCACCATCGCGTCGGGCGCCGCCTGCGACCTGGCCATGAACGCAGGAATCAGGTTGGCCGGATGCTGGCCGTCGGAATCCATCGTCAGCACGTGCGTGAAACCGCACGCGGCGGCCTCGTCGAGCCCCGCGAGCACGGCGGCGCCCTTGCCGCGGTTTTCGGGCAGCACGATCACGCGCAGCCCGGGGTCGCCCTTGGCCATCGCCTGCAGGCGCTCGGTGCTGCCATCGGTGCTGCCGTCGACGACGACCCACACCGGATTCCACTGCGCACGCGCGCTGCGCACGGTCGCATCGACCTTGCAGCCCGGGTTGTAGCTCGGAATCAGCACGAGATGGGTGGACGAGGCGCGAGGCGTGGACATGGGAACGGCCGATTGCGGAGACGGTGATCCTGACAAAAGTTTATGACCTGCCGGCGACCGGCGGCATGCTTCGTCGATGCCGCCCGTGCGCGGCGACGGTTCGCGGATCGTCAGGCCCTCGCGCTTCACGACAGCCGCTCCACCGCGTGGCCCGCGCTTGCCTCGATTTCGACCAGCAGGTCGGCGCGGCAGACGTCCGCCTGCACGAACAGCGGCCGCACGTCGGCGCCGGCCGCATCGCGCAGCACGCGATCGATCGCGGCCGCATTGTCGACGTCGGCGGCGTCGCGCACGTAGACGCGGTAGGTCAGGTCGGCGAGCGTAAACGGGTCGTGCCCTTGCCGCGCGGCCTGCTCGAGCACGGCGGCGATATTCGCGATCGTCTCGCGCGTTTGCGCGACGACGTCGCCGGGGTGCACGGTGCGGTGCCCGACGATGCTCGCGGTTCCCGACACGAACAGCACCGGCGCGGCGGCGGCGTCCGTCCAGACCGCCGCGCGCGCGAACGTCGGCGCGCGCGGGCCGTATTGCGCCGGATAGTGATACGCGCTGACCTGGCGCGGATTCTCGACCGGATCGGCCGGCGTGCGGCTCGCGAGGAAATGGATCGCGAGCGGCGCGCCCGGCGGGCCGTCGCCCGCGACAGGCGCGACCGAGCCGAGCGCGCACGCGGCCGGCACGCCGCCCGTCAGCGCGCGGCGGCACGCGTCGAACGCGCGCTGGCGGCCGATATTGAACTGACGATAACGCTCGATGCCGAACTGCTCCGCGTTGATCGCGGGCACGGTGTTCCAGATCCGCAGCGGATGCGGCATCCCGAGCGTGTCGAGCACGTCGAACAGCGCGTGGTACGCGTCGTGCGTCGCGCGCTCGAGCGGCGTACCGCCGCCGTCCGGGTGCGCGTCGGCCGTCTCCTGCACGACGATGCTGCCGAACACGAGCCCCGCCGCTTCGCTGTAGCGGTAGTGCAGCGGGCCACGGCGCACGCTGCGCAGGTCGCGCGCGTCGCAGTGCCAGATTTCGCAGACGGCGGCGTCATCGCGCGCGACAGGCGCGGCGCCGGGCGCGAGCAGCGTCATCTGCACCGGTGCGAGCGGCAGATCGGGCACGGCGTCGGCCAGCGCCTGTGCGAGCGCATCGGCAGCGGCCGCGCCGATGCACACGGCGCCCAATGCGCCCGGAAATTCGCGCGCGAATGCGTCGCCGTGCGCATCGGCATCGCGCAGCCATGCGCCGAGCCGCGCAGCGCTCATCTGGACGAGCCCGAGCGCACGGTGGCCGCCGTTCGTGAGCGGCGCGGCCGATTCAGGGGGGATCGATCGGGATGCGGTCATTCCGGATGCAGCAGGCGCGCTTGCCCCCGACTCGGGCATGACCGGTTCCGGCGCGGACGACATGGATGACGGGCGCCGTTCGGCGTCGACAGGATGCACAGACACTTCGATTTCCTCAGGATGCCGCGAAGTTCGACGACGTCGCGGTGCGATCGGCTGTCGCCGACATGCGCGCCGTCATGCGAGCCCGCCGTTGACGGACAGCACCTGCCCCGTCACATAGGCCGCCGCATCGGACACCAGATACGCGACCATCCCCGCGACTTCGTCGGGACGGCCTGCGCGCTGCGCGGGCACGAGCTGCTTGATGCGATCGGCGGGAAACACGTGCTCGGCCATCGGCGATTCGATGATGCCCGGCGCGACCGCATTCACGGTGATGCCGCGCGACGCGAGCTCCAGCGACAGCGACTTCGTCGCGCCGATCAGCCCCGCTTTCGCGGCCGCGTAGTTGACCTGCCCGCGGTTGCCGGTCACGCCCGCGACCGACGCGATGTTGACGATCCGCCCGCGGCGCGTGCGGATCATCGGCAGCAACAGCGGCTGCGTGACATTGAAGAAGCCGTTGAGCGTCACGTCGATCACGCTGTGCCATTGCTGCCGCGACATGCCGGCCATCGGCGCGTCGTCGTGAATGCCCGCGTTGTTGACGAGAATCTGCACCGGTGCGTCGTCGACGAGCCGCGCCAGCGCTGCGCCCGTCATGTCGGCGTCGGTCACGTCGAACGCGATCGCGTGCGCGGTGCCGCCTGCCGCGACGATCCGCTGCGCGACCGCCTCCGCCTGCGCGAGATGGCGGTTCGCGTGCACCCACACTTCATGGCCGGCCTGCGCCAGTGCCGCGCAGATCGCCTGCCCGAGTGCACCGCTGCCGCCCGTCACGAGCGCTCGCATCGAATAGCTCCCTCCATGCGCGTTCCACATTGATCGATGCGTCGGCGAAAACGCGACCGCCGCCGTGCGCCGTCGTCATCGGGCGCGTGCCGCGCCGGCGCGCCGTGCGTGCCGGACCGCGTCCGCGCGCGACGCCGTCACTTCGCGCGATGCGCGGCGACGTAGGCGGCAAGCGCGCCGAGCGTCGCAAAGATCTTCTGGTTGTCGGGGTTGTCCGAGCGCAGCTCGAAGCCGTACTTCTTCGAGATCAGCAGCGCGATTTCGAGGATGTCGATGGAGTCGAGCCCGAAACCTTCCCCATACAGCGGCGTCTCGGCGGTCACTGTGTCGAGCGGGACGTCTTCGAGATTCAGTTCGCCGACGATCAGGGTGGCGAGCTCTTGTTCCAGTGCGTTCATCATGCTTGCAAGCAGGCACCTCACGGCATCGGGAGGCGCCCGGAAACGGCAGTCACGCGCACGCGCGGCGCATGCAAATTCTTCCGTCCCTCCGGCGTCTTCCGGCTACCCCGCCCGCGTTATTTGGGGATCGTTTGGTAAAAGTTACGCGGATTCTAGACGATGGGTATCGGGACGTATACCGCGAAAGGGTTACAGACGTCAGGGCACGCGGCGGCGCCCATTTTGGGACGCGAACGCACGAGACGCTTGAGCCGCTTTGGATGGCTATGAATCGGCCCCGTGGAACCGTGTGTGCGGCACCATACAATCGGTTACAAAACCCGCCGCCGCCTGTCCGGAACACCCGCGGCCGGGGCCCTAAAATGTGCGTGCACGAAAGCCGGCCCGGACGTGCGTTCCGGCCGCCATTCATCTGATGATTGACAGCCCGACGACCGCGTCGGGCCCCACGACTCGCTTCCACGTATCCAGCCATGCCGCGCCAGCCCGTTTTTCCCGTTCCGGTCCGCCCGCCCGTCCGCTGCCGCGATGCGGCCGCCACGCGTGACGGCCGGCTGCGCCGGGCGCCCGGAGGCTGCCGATGAGCGCGCCGCAGCACATCGCGCGCGGCGCCGCCGCGCTCGGCGCGGTGGTCGCCTACCAGGCCGGCGCGCATTACGCGGCCGCGACGCCCGGCGCGCACGGCTTCGGGCTCGCGATGGCGCTCGTGCCGCCGCTGTTGCTCGCGCTCGGCGCGGCGCTGCGCTCGCCGCGGCGCGGCTGGCTCGTCCCCGCGTGGGCGCTTGCCGCCGCGGCGCTGTGGGCCGCGCGCGCGCCGCTCGCGCAGCATTTCGAATGGGGCCTGTATCTGGAGCACCTGAGCTTCAACCTCGCGATGGCGCTGCTGTTCGGCCGCACGCTCGCGGCGGGCCAGGTGCCGCTGTGCACGCGCTTCGCGGCGATGATCCACGGCACCGTCACGCCGGCCGTCGCGCGCTACACGCGGCAGATCACGGTCGCATGGACGCTGTTCTTCGTCGCGATCGCCGCCGTGTCGACGCTGATGTTCGCGACCGCGTCGATCGTCGCATGGTCGACGTTCGCGAACTACCTGTCGCTGCCGCTCGTCGGCGTGATGTTCGCCGCCGAGCATGCGTGCCGGCGCTTCGCGCTGCCGCACGAACCGCGGTCGCGCATGGTCGACGCGGTGCGTGCGTACCGCGCGACAACACAGGCCCCACAAGCCTCGCAGGCCTCACAATGAATTCACGGCCGGCGCGGCGCCGCATCGCGGCCGCGCCGGCTTCCGTTTACGTTTTTGCCGATTTATGCCGACTTACCCGCTGGTATTCCATTCGTCGCCGGACCAGACGATCGCCTGGCGTGACGGCACGCCCGTCACCGTGCGTGCGTTTCTCGCCGACGTCGCCCGCGTCGCCGCCGCGCTGCCCGCGGGCGGCCACGTGTTCAACGTGTGCCGCGACCGCTACCGCTTCACCGTCAGCCTGTGCGCGGCGCTCGTCGCCGGCAAGGTCAGCCTGCTGCCGTCGACGCACACGCCTGAAATGGTCCGCCAGCTCGCGACGTTCGCCCCCGACGCGTTCTGCCTGCACGATGCGCCCGACTGCGCGATCGACCTGCCGCGCTTCGCGTATCCGGACGCCGGGCCCGGCGATGATTCGGACGACGCGCCGTTCGTGGTGCCGCAAATCGACGCGGCGCGGATCATGGCCTACGTGTTCACGTCCGGCTCGACCGGCGCGCCCGTGCCGCACCGCAAGACCTGGGGCTTCCTGGTCGGCTGCGTGCGCGCGGCGGCCGACCGCCTCGGGCTGCTCGACGGCCGTGCGCTCACGCTGATCGGCACGGTGCCCGCGCAGCACATGTACGGCTTCGAGTCGACCGTGCTGCTCGCGCTGATCGGCGGGCTCGCGTTCAGCAACCGCCAGCCGTTCTACCCGAGCGACATCCGCGACGAACTGGCGGCCGTCCCGGAGCCGCGCGTGCTCGTCACGTCGCCGATCCACCTGCGCGCGCTGCTGTCTGCCGGTCACGCGCTGCCGCGCGCGGCGCTCGTGCTGTCGGCAACCGCGCCGCTCGCGGAAAAGCTCGCATGCGAAGCGGAGGCCGCGCTCGGCGCGCCGCTCGTCGAGATCTACGGCAGCACCGAGACCGGCCAGATCGCGACGCGCCGCACGTCGCAGGGCGCGACGTGGGAACTGTTTCCGGAGATCCGCCTCGATGCACGCGACGACCGCGACAACCCCGCCGATGACGACAGCGGGCCGACGGTCTGGGTGTCCGGCGGACACGTCGAGACGCCCGTACCGATGGGCGACGCGCTCGAGCTGCTCGGCGACGGCCGCTTCCTGCTGCACGGCCGCAAGGCGGACCTCATCAACATCGCCGGCAAGCGCACGTCGCTCGCGTACCTGAACCATCAGCTCAACGCGATTCCCGGTGTCGCGGACGGCGTGTTCTTCATGCCCGACGACACCGCGCCGGCGTTCGACTCGGCAGGCTTCGAACCGGTCACGCGCCTCGTCGCGCTCGTCGTCGCGCCGACGCTCGCGGCGGCGGACCTGCAGCGCGCGCTGCGCGAGCGGATCGATCCGGCGTTCATCCCGCGCCCGCTCGTGTTCGTGGACGCGCTGCCGCGCAATGAAACCGGCAAGCTGCCGCGCGACGTGCTCGCCGCGCTCGTCGCGCAGCACGCGCGCGAGGCTGCGGCCGCCCATGCCACCGATACCGCCGTTACTGCCGCCGCTGCCATCGCGCCGCCGGCGTCCGGCCGCGATGCCGGCGATCCCGGCACGCTCGCGTTCACGATCCCCGCCGATCACCCGGCGCTGCCCGGCCACTTCCCCGGCCATCCGATCGTGCCCGGCGTCGTGCTGCTCGACCATGCGATCAACGCGATCGGCGCGGCGCTGAACCGCCCGCTGCACGCGTGGCGGCTCGGCTCCGCGAAATTCCTGAGCCCGGTCGCGCCCGGCGAGCCGCTCGATCTCGCACTCGATGCGGCGGCGAGCGGCGCGATCCGCTTCACGGTGCGCGCCGGCCGCCGCGACGTCGCGACCGGCGTGCTGTCCGCGCCGCCGGCCGCGCAGGATGCCGTGCAGCCATGAAGCGCACCGCATGGGCCAAACGCCAGGAACGCAGCAACGCCGGGTTGCTGCGCGCGATGACGTGGATCTCGCTGCGCTTCGGGCGGCGGCGCGCGCGCGCCGTGCTGCATCTCGTCGCCGCGTATTTCGTGCTGTTCTCGCCGGCCGCGTGCGCCGCGTCGCGCGACTACCTGGGCCGCGTGCTCGGCCGCCCCGCGCGGTGGCGCGACGTGTACCGGCACGTGTTCACGTTCGCGGCGACGATCCACGACCGCATCTACCTGATGAACGAACGCTTCGACCTGTTCGACATCCGCCTGCACGGCGAGACGCTCGTCGACGACGCGCTTGCCGGCGGCCGCGGCGCTTTCCTGATGGGGGCGCACCTCGGCAGCTTCGAGGTCGTGCGCGCGCTCGGCCGCACGCAGCCGGACCTGCGCGTTGTCGTCACGATGTATGAAGAGAACGCGCGCAAGATCAACGCGACGCTTGCCGCCGTGAATCCCGCCGCGAAGCCGGAAGTGATCGGCCTCGGGCAGGTCGACTCGATGCTGAAGGTGCGCGAGCGCCTCGACGCGAACTGCATGGTCGGCATGCTCGCCGACCGCACGCTGCTCGACGACGCGGCCGCGTCGCTGCGGCGGCTGCCGTTTCTCGGCGCGCACGCCGCGTTCCCGCTCGGGCCGCTGTACATGGCCGCGATGCTGCGGCGCCCGGTGATCTTCATGACGGGCCTCTATCGCGACGGCAACCGCTACGATGTGCACTTCGAGCCGCTCGCCGACTTCTCCGACGTGCGGCGCGATGCCCGCGCGGCGGCCGTCGACGCCGCGCTCGCGCGCTACGTCGCGCTGCTCGACAAGTACTGCCGCGCGGCGCCGTACAACTGGTTCAACTATTTCGATTTCTGGCAGGGCGGCGAGGCCGCCGCCGCGCGCCGCGCCGATGCGCCCGCGTGCGCCGACCTGTCCGCCACGAGGGACCTCTGACGCATGACCGCCCTTCGCCCCCTTCGTCATTTCCCGCTCGCGCTGCGCCGCGCCG
Source organism: Burkholderia sp. MR1-5-21 (assembly GCF_053427715.1). Lineage (NCBI taxonomy): Bacteria > Pseudomonadati > Pseudomonadota > Betaproteobacteria > Burkholderiales > Burkholderiaceae > Burkholderia > Burkholderia sp. MR1-5-21. The sequence goes on along the minus strand of NZ_JBSAXD010000038.1, from coordinate 8,371 downwards.
TCCGCACGCTCGCGATTGCCGCTGCCGCCGCCACGGTCGCGCTGGCCGCGCCCGCGCACGCGGCCGACACGGGTTCGACCTGGAACCTCGACACGCTGATGGCGACGCTCGCGCAGCACAAGTCCGGGCGCGCGACGTTCACCGAGACGAAGTACCTGTCGATCGCCGCGCAGCCGCTCGAATCGTCCGGCGAGCTCGTGTTCGTCGCGCCCGATCATCTCGAGAAGCACACGCTGAGCCCGAAGCCCGAACATCTCGTCGTCGACGGCGACATGCTGACCGTCGAGCGCAACAACCGCAAATACACGCTCGCGCTCGCCCGCTATCCGGAACTCGGCGCGTTCATCGACAGTATCCGCGCGACGCTCGCCGGCAACCGCTTCGCGCTGGAACAGGTGTACAAGGTCGCGCTGACGGGGCGCGGCGACGACTGGACGCTGACGCTCACGCCGCTCGACACGCGGATGCTGAAAGTGGTCAGCACGATCACCCTCGACGGCACGCGCGACGTATTGCGCAGCGTCGCGATCCGCCAGGCCGACGGCGACCATTCGCTGATGCGGCTGCAACCCGTTCCGGCGAACTGATGGACGAACGCACCCGGCCCGCGCCCGTCGCCCGCGGCCTGCACGTGTTGCAGCGGCGCGCGGTGCTCGTGTGGCTGCTCGGCCTGCTCGCGTGCGGGTTCGCGATCGGCCGCGCGAGTTTCACGGCCGACCTGTCCGCGTTCCTGCCGCGCTCGCCGAGCGCCGGGCAGCGCGTGCTCGTCGACCAGCTACGCGACGGCCTCGTGTCGCGGCTGATCCTCGTCGCGATCGACGGCGGCGATGCGGCGACGCGCGCGGCGCTGTCGCGGCGCATCGCCGGCACGCTGCGTGCGGACCCGCAGTTCGCGGCGGTCAACAACGGCGAAGCCGCCAACGATGCGCGCGACCAGCAGTTCGTGTTCGACCACCGCTACCTGCTGAGCCCGGCCGTGACGCCGCAGCGCTTCACCGCCGACGGCCTGCACGGCGCGCTCGGCGACAGCCTCGATCTGCTGGGCTCGTCCGCGGGCCTCGTCGCGAAGGCGATGCTGCCGCGCGACCCGACGGGCGAAGTCTCCGCGCTCGTCGGCCAGCTCGACAGCAGCGCGCAACCGGCGGTGCGCGACGGCGTGTGGGCATCGCGCGACGGCGCGCGCGCGGTGCTCGTCGCGCAGACGGCCGCCGCCGGCTCCGACACCGACGCACAGGCGCGCGCGATCGACGCGGTGCGCAGCGCGTTCGCCGCCGCGACGCACGCGGTGCCGAACGCGGCCGCGTACTCGCTCGCCATGACGGGCCCCGGCGTGTTCTCGGTCGACACACGCGACACGATCCGGCACGACGTCGAGCGGCTGTCGACGGCGAGCGTCGTGCTGATCGTCGCGCTGCTGCTGACGCTGTACCGCTCGCCGCGCACGCTCGCGCTCGGGCTGTTGCCGGTGCTGTCGGGCGTCGCGGCCGGGATCGCGGCGGTCAGCGTCGCGTTCGGCACGGTTCACGGCCTGACGCTCGGCTTTGGCACGACGCTGATCGGTGAAGCGGTCGACTACTCGATCTACCTGTTCGTGCAATCGGCGCAGGCCGGCCCGCGCGGCGCCGCGCGCCCGGCCGATGCGACGCGCGCGTGGGTCGCCGCGTACTGGCCGACGATCCGCCTCGGCGTGCTGACGTCCGTGTGCGGTTTCGCGTCGATGCTGTTCTCCGGATTCCCGGGCCTCGTGCAACTCGGGCTGTATTCGATCGCCGGGCTGACGGCTGCCGCGCTTGTCACGCGCTTCGTGCTGCCGCATCTGCGCGGCGACCATGTCGCGATCCGCGACGTGTCGCGCATCGGCGCGGTGCTCGCGCGTGCGGCGGGCGCCGCGCCGCGGCTGCGCTGGCCGCTGGCGGCGCTCGTGGCCGCCGCGTGCGCGACGCTCGCGCTGCACGCCGACGGCTTGTGGAGCCGCGAGCTCGCCGCGCTGAGCCCGGTGCCGGCGCGCGCGCAGGCGCTCGACGCGCGGCTGCGCGCCGACGTCGGTGCGCCCGACGTGCGCTACCTCGTCGTGATTTCCGCAGCGACCGAGCAGGCGGCGCTCGAAGGCGCGGAGAAAGTCGCCGCGCAACTGCAGCCGCTCGTCGACAGCGGTGCGCTCGCGGGCTTCGACAGCCCCGCACGCTTCCTGCCGAGCGATGCCGCGCAACGCGCGCGGCAGGCGAGCCTGCCGGACGCGGACGTGCTCGCCGCGCGGATGCGCAACGCCGTCGCGAACCAGCCGATCGCGGTGAAGCCCGACCTGTTCGCGCCGTTCATCGCCGATGTCGACACCGCGCGCCACGCGCCGCTGCTGACGCGCGCGGACCTGCGCGGCACGTCGATGGCACTCGCCGTCGATGCGCTGCTGACCGAGCGCGCGGGCCGCTGGAGCGCGATGCTGGCGCTGCGTGCGCCGGACGCCGCGCAGCCCGCGAAGGGGCTCGACGCGGCGCCGATCCGCACCGCCGTCGCACGCGCGGGCGTGCCCGACGCCCTCTTCGTCGACATGAAGGCCGAGGCCGACCGCCTTTACGTGAACTATGTGCACGAAGACATCCGGCTGTCGCTCGCGGGCTTCGCGGCGATCGCCGTGCTGCTGCTGATCGCGCTGCGCTCGCCGCGCCGCGTCGTGCGCGCGCTCGCGCCGCTCGTCGCGGCCGTGCTGGTCGTCGCCGCGGGCTTCGCGCTCGCCGGCGTGGAGCTGACGATCCTGCACCTGGTCGGGATGCTGCTGATCGTCGCGGTCGGCTCGAACTATGCGCTGTTCTTCTGCAAGCGCGGCGACGCGCAGTCCGTCACACCGTACACGCTCGTGTCGCTGCTGATCGCGAACCTCGCGACGGTCGCCGGTTTCGGCCTGCTCGCGCTGTCGCGCGTGCCGCTCCTCGAAACCTTCGGGCTGACCGTCGGCCCGGGCGCGATCCTCGCACTCGCGTTCGCGGCGATCCTCGCCCCGCAGGCCGCCGCAGCGCCCGGCGATCGTCCGCACGGAGGCCACGCATGAACGCACCGTCATCCGTTCCGCCGCCGCAGCGGCAACCTGGCGACGCGCGCCGCTGGAAGCCGACGCCGCTGATCGCGGGCGCAGCCGCGCTGCACGCGGGCGCGGCCGCCGCCGTCGTCGCGCAGCCGGCCGCGTGGCCGTGGGCCGTCGGCGGCGTGATCGCGTCGCATCTCGCGCTGACGGCGGCGGGCCTGTGGCCGAAGAGCGCGCTGCTCGGCCCGAACTGGACCCGCCTGCCGGCCGGCGCGGGCCGCCGGATCGCGCTGACGATCGACGACGGCCCGGATCCTGACGTCACGCCGCGCGTGCTCGACCTGCTCGATCGGTACGACGCGCACGCGACGTTCTTCTGCATCGGCGACCTCGCGCGCCGACACCCGCAGTGGATCGAAGCGATCGTCGCGCGCGGCCATGCGGTCGAGAACCACAGCCAGCGGCACCGGCATACGTTCTCGCTGTCGGGGCCCGCCGCATTGCGGCGCGAGATCGCGGCCGCGCAGCAGACGCTGACCGAGATCAGCGGCACGCGTCCGCTGTTCTTCCGCGCGCCCGCGGGCCTGCGCAATCCGTTTCTCGAACCGGTGCTGTGCGAACTCGGCCTGCAGCTCGCGACCTGGACGCGGCGCGGTTTCGACACGCGTGCGCGCGACGCGGGCACGGTCGCGCGCCGCCTGCTGCAGGGGCTCGCGCCGCGCGACATCCTGCTCGTCCACGACGGCCATGCGGCGCGCGATGCGCGCGGCGAGCCGGTCGTGCTCGACGTGCTGCCGGCGGTGTTGCGCGCGGCCGCCGACGCGCAACTGCGCTGGACCACGCTGCGCGCCGCGCTCGCGCCAGAGCCGCCCGGGGCGCCGGTCGGCCAGCCGGCCGTCCAGGATCACCCGTTTGATAAAATTTGAGCACGATCGGCGCGCCCGTCCAGCTCCGCTGCGGCGCCCGCTCCGGCCACCGGATTCGACCCTCGTGAAACCACTGCTGATCTCGCACTTCACCGCCACCAGCTGCATCGGCCGCGGCCTCGACGCGACGCTCGACGCGCTGCGCAATGCCCGCGGCGGCCTCGCGCCGTGCGACTTCGAGCGCGCGGACCTCGATACGTGGATCGGCGCCGTGCATGGCGTCGACGCGCAGCCCGTGCGCACCGACCTCGCCGATTTCGAATGCCGCAACAACCGCCTCGCGCAGCTCGGCCTCATGCAGGACGGCTTCGGCGAGCGCGTCGCGGCGGCCGTGTCCCGCTACGGCGCGGCGCGCGTCGGCGTGTTCATCGGCACGAGCACGGCCGGCATCCTCGAGACCGAGCGCGCCTACCAGCGCCGCGATCCGGACAGCGGCGCGCTGCCTGCCAACTTCCGCTACGCGCACACGCACAACCCGTATTCGCCGGCCGCGTTCGTGCGCGCGTATTTCGCGCTGCGCGGCCCGGCGATGGCGATCTCGTCCGCGTGCTCGTCCGGCGCGAAGGTGTTCGGCTCCGCGCGCCGCATGATCGAGGCGGGCCTGATCGACGCAGCCGTCGTCGGCGGCGTCGATTCGCTGTGCCTGACGACGCTGTACGGCTTCAACTCGCTCGAACTGCTGTCGCGCCGGCCGTGCCGGCCGTTCGATGTCGCGCGCGACGGCATCTCGATCGGCGAGGCCGCGGCGTTCGCGCTTGTCGAGCGCGCGCCCGCATCGCCCGCCGCGCTCGACGACGACGCGATCCTGCTGCTCGGCCTCGGCGAATCGAGCGACGCGCATCACATGTCGTCGCCGCATCCTGAAGGGCTCGGCGCGCGCGTCGCGATCGAGCAGGCGCTCGCCTCGGCCGGCCTCGGCGCGGGCGACATCGACTACCTCAACCTGCACGGCACCGCGACGCCGAGCAACGACGCGGCCGAGAGCCGCGCGGTCGACGCGCTGTTCGACCGCACGCCGTGCAGCTCGACGAAGGGCGCGACCGGGCACACGCTCGGCGCCGCGGGCGCGCTCGAGGCGGTCGTCGCCGCACTCGCGCTGCGCGAGCAGTTCGTGCCGGCCGGCGTCAACACCACGCATCCCGATCCGGCGCTCGCGCTCGACTACGTGCTCGCGAGCCGCGATGCCCGCGTGCGCACCGTCCTCACCAATTCGTTCGGCTTCGGCGGCACGAATTGCAGCCTGATTTTCGGCCGCGCCGACCGCGCGCACCGCTGACCGACGCCATGAGACTCACTGCCTACATCGAAAGCATCGGCCTGATCGGGCCGGGATTGAGCGACTGGCCCGACGCGGCCGACGTGCTCGCGGGCCGCACGGCCTATGCGCACGCGCGCACCGTGCTGCCGCCGCCCGTCGGCCTGCCGTCGGCCGAGCGGCGCCGCACGGGCCCGGTCGTGCGCGTCGCGCTCGCGGCCGGCCACGAGGCAGTGGCCGCGAGCGGGCGCGATGCGGCGACGCTCGCAACCGTGTTCAGCGCATCCGGCGGCGACGGCCACAACTGCCACGCGATCTGCGAAACCCTCGCGAGCGACGATCGGCACCTGTCGCCGACGCGCTTCCACAATTCCGTGCACAACGCGCCGGCCGGCTACTGGAGCATCGCGACCCGCGCGATGGCGACGTCGAACGTGCTGTGCGCGCACGACGGCAGCTTTGCCGCGGGTCTGCTCGAAAGCCTGTGCCAGGTCGCGGTCGATCGCGTGCCGAGCCTGCTGATCGCCTACGACACCGACTATCCTGAACCGCTGCACGCGGCGCGGCCGATCGTCGACGCGTTCGGCGTCGCGATCGTGCTCGCGCCGGTGCTTGGGCCGGATTCGCGCACGTCGTCGCTCGCACGCATCGACGTGCAGCTCACCGACGCCCCCGCAACGACGCTCGCGTCGCCCGAACTCGAAGCGTTGCGCGTCGGCAATCCGGCCGCGCGCGCGCTGCCGCTGCTCGACGCGCTCGCTGCGCGACGTTCGGCCAGCGTCGTGCTCGACTATCTGGCGGATACGCGGGTGCAGGTCGACGTCGCAATGGCGGAACACATCGCGGAACCCGTCGCGGAGCACGCGCGATGACGGCCACGGGCACCCTCGCGCCGCCGCTCGACCACGCATGGATCGCCGCGCACATTCCGCACGGCGGCGCAATGTGCGTGCTCGATACGGTCGACACGTGGGACGCTGTGCGGATCCGCTGCACGGCGACGAGCCACCGCGATCCGCACAATCCGCTGCGCTCGCAGGGCCGGCTTGCGTCGGTCTGCGGAATCGAATACGCGGCGCAGGCAATGGCCGTGCATGGCGCGCTGCTCGGCGCGCCGCAGGACCGCCCGCGCGTCGGCTATCTCGCGAGCGTGCGCAGCGTCGACGCGTTCGTCGATCGTCTCGACGCGAGCGATATGCCGGACCTGCCGCTGACCGTCGAAGCCGAACGCCTGAGCGGCGACGGCAACTCCGTGCTGTACGGCTTCACGCTCCGCTGCGGCGAGCGCGTGCTGCTGACCGGCCGCGCCGCGGTGATGCTCGACGCATCGGCGGCCGGCGCGCTTCGTCCGCCGCCTGCCGGCCGTGCGGATCCTCGTTGAATACTGTTATGGGAATCAGGTCGTGAAAGGTCGTCAGTTCATTTGCACCGCGTTCATTCTTGCGCTGATCAGCCCGATCGCGCACGCGGACATGTCCGAAGTGAAGCAGGACATCAAGCGCGATTCGAAGGAAGCCGCGCACAAGACCGGCGAAGCTGCGCGCAGCTTCGGCCATGCCACCGCCAGCGCCGCGAAGACGGTCGGCCACGGCGTCGCGCATGCGTCGCGCGAAGGCTGGGACGCCACCAAGCGCACGACCAAGCGGGTGTTCCACAAGGACAGCAAGAGCGATTGATTACGGGCGACGGACTGCGTGTGCGGGACGTTCCTGCGCTCGTGAGCGGTGTCGCGCACGCCCGACCGCGCATCGGCGTCGGCGTCGGCGTCAGCGTCGACGAACGACGACGAGGCGGGCGAAAGCGGGATGCCGTACGCGGCTTCCGCTGATCGTCACTCCGGTCACTCCGCCGCGCCGCCCTGCCGCGACGCGGCAACCGTCATCGCCGGCCGCCTCGCGCGCGCCGGTCCCGCCGCACCGCGCCGCTCGCGGCGCGCTTGCCGTATGCCGCGAGCCAGCAGTCGCGATGATCGAAGTCCCGCAGCAGGCGCGCACGGCGCCGCTCGAGCCAATGGAGCACGATCGTCATCGTCAGTGCGACGCCCAGCGCCGATCCGCCGATCGCGAGTCCCATCCAGGTATCACCCATGCCGCCTCCGGAATGCGCGGCCGGCGCAACGCGCGTGCACGCTGCCCCGGCGCGGGATACTGCGGGAGCACGGCCCGGGCGCGCGCGAATGCCGCCCGGGCCGCCGCGCGTCAATGCATGTGCTGGCCGCCGTTGATCGCGATGTTGGAGCCCGTCACGAAGCCCGCCTCTTCCGAGCACAGGTACGCGACGAGGCCCGCGACTTCCTCGGGCTTGCCGAGCCGGCCGGCCGGGATTTGCGGCAGGATCTTCGTGTCGAGGACTTCCTGCGGGATCGCCGTCACCATCTTCGTCGCGAGGTAGCCCGGCGACACCGTGTTCACCGTGACGCCCTTGCGCGCGACTTCGAGCGCGAGCGACTTCGTGAAGCCGTGCATGCCGGCCTTCGCGGCCGCGTAGTTGGTCTGGCCGACCGAGCCCTTCGAGCCGTTCACCGACGAGATGTTGACGATCCGGCCCCAGCCGCGCTCGACCATCCCTTCGCAAACCGGCTTGGTCATGTTGAACACGGAGTCGAGGTTGGTGCGGATCACCGCGTCCCAGTTGACCTTGTCGAGCTTGCGGAACGTCATGTCGCGCGTGATGCCCGCATTGTTCACCAGCACGTCGATCGGGCCGACGTCCTGCACGATCTTCTCCACGCATTGCTGGCACGAGTCGTGGTCGGCCACATCCACCGGATAGGCGCGGAACTCGCGGCCCGCGGCATGCATCTCGGTCAACCAGCGGTCAGCGCCAGTGTTGTTCGGCGAATACGTGACGACCACCTGGTAGCCCGCATCGTGCAACTTGATGCTGATTGCCTCGCCGAGGCCGCCCATTCCACCTGTCACAACTGCAATTCGCTTAGTCATCCTATGAGTTACAGACAATTGAAGTAATCGATGATGTGGCGCGGCAACGTGGCACACGCCGCCGTGCACACCGCTTCAATGCGCTGCCGGCCTGGTCTGGCCAACCGGCGCGGCACGCGCATCGCACACTCGCGCGACTTGTTGTGTACGGCTTGTCCAGCGCGAAAAACGTCTGGCGCGCGGACGGGCGACTGCCTGCCCGCGCGCCGTGGGGTTCAAACCTTCAGTC
>NZ_JBSAXD010000037.1:0-94409 GCF_053427715.1 Burkholderia sp. MR1-5-21 | reverse complement strand
GCTGCTGGCGGCGCTCGACGACCCGGCCGACGCTGCCGCGCAGCGTGCCACGCCGATCGTGCGCGACGCGATCGCCGCCTATCGCGACACGCTGACGCCCGCCGCCGCGCGGGCCTGATCGCGCCCGGGGCCTGTTCACGCCGATAACAGGCTTGCGCTGGCCCTACGCAGACAGCGACACACCGGCGAACCAGCTTTCGCAGTGCCTCAGCAATGCGCTCGCGTCGGACGCCGGGCGCCCGCGCGCGGCGATATAGCCGTCGGGCCGCAGCAGGTAGAACGACGGCCGCGACCGGCCGTAGGCTTCCGCGAGCCCCGCCGCGCCGTCGCCTTCGGTATCGGAGACGCGCCACACGCGCACCGCGCCCGGCATGATCCGCTCGAGCGATTGCACGAGCGCCTGCGCGTCTGCCGCGGCGGGCGGCGTCGCGCCCGCCCCGGCCGGCGGCGGATCCTCGAGCAGCAGCAGCGTGAAGCCGGTCGGCTCGTGCAGGTCGAACAGCCGCGCGATGCCCGGCGCCTGCCCGAGCGGCCCGTCGACCACATGCACGAGCGCATCGGGTGCCCGCTCGCCCGCGCGCGGTCCGCCGTCGAGCACGCGCTCGAGCGTGAGCGGACTCTTCCGGTATTGCACCCCCAATTCGCTGACCGTTTGCCGCACCGCGTCGCGCATCGGCCCGAACGACGACAGCAGCGGCACGACGTGGTCGCGCAGCAGCTTCATCGGCCCACGGTCGGCCTCGACGATCTGCGTGAGGAAACTCGTCTGCCGCAGCACGTCGCGCTCGATCGGATGACGCTCCGCGTGATACGTATCGAGCAGGCGCCCGGACGCGCCCGCACCCAGCACCCGCGCGAGCTTCCAGCCGAGATTGAACGCTTCCTGGATGCCGGTGTTCATCCCCTGCGCACCGGCCGGGCTGTGCACGTGTGCGGCGTCGCCCGCGAAGAACACGCGATCGTGCCGCAACTGCTCGACCATGCGGCTGTGCAGGCGGAAATAGGACGACCACGTGAGGTCGCTCAGCACGATCGACGTTCCGACACGCGAGCGCACGATCTCCTGGCACTGTGCAAGCGACGGAACGCGCTCGCCGGGCGGCGCGCCGTCCTCGGGCGGGCGGTCCGCCACCAGCCGGTAGCGCCCGTCGCCCATCGGGAACAGGCCTGCAATGCCGTCCGGCGCCGTGAACAGGTGAATCTCGTCGTCCGGCCAGTCGGGAATCGCCGCGAGATCGGCGAGCAGGAACGTCTGCTCGAACGGCCGGCCGATGAAGCCGACGCCGAGCAGGTGACGCACCGTGCTGTGCGCGCCGTCTGCGGCGATCAGATATGACGGCGCAAACTGCTCGTCGTCGCCGTGCGCGTCGCGGATCGTCACGTCGAGCGACGTGCGGCCCGAGTCGTCCGACTCACCCTTGTTGCACGCGGTCAGCGTCCGGCCGCGCTCGACGGTCACACCGAGGCCGGCGAGATGCTCGGCGAGCAGCCGCTCGGTGACGCTCTGGTCGAGGAACAGCAGATACGGATAGCGCGTCTGCAGCGGATCGAAATCGAGCCGCGCAATCACGCGGCCGTCCGCGTGCAGCGCCGCCGCATGCGCGCGATGCCCGCTCGCGAGAAACGGCTCGACCGCGCGATGCTGCTCCAGCAATTCGAGCGTGCGCGCCTGGATGCCGATCGCGCGCGAATACGGCGCGGGCGCGGCAGCCTTGTCGATGATGCGCACCGGCACGCGCGCCCGCGCAAGGCTCATCGCGGCGGCCAGGCCGGTCGGCCCCGCACCGACGACCAGCACGGGCGGGATATCGAGCAGTTCGTCGACCATGAGAACCTCGATGACTTGCGACCCTGCAAGTCTACGCCGCTCCGCCTGACGGAACCATATGCCGGACGGCCAACTGGGGCCGTGCCGGCAGGTATGGGAAAATGCGCGTTTTCCGCTAGTTTTCGCGTCATGGATTCCGCCTTCGACCGAGCCTACGCCGCGCACCGCGCGGGCCGGCTCGCCGACGCCGAGCACGGCTATCGCGCCGCGCTCGCCGCCAATCCCGCCGACGCCGACGCGCTCCATCTGTTCGGCGTGCTGCGGCATCAGCAGGGCCAGCATGCCGAAGCGGCCGAGCTCGTCGGCCGCGCGGTCGCGCTGCGCCCGGACGATGCCGCGCTGCAACTGAATCTCGGCAATGCGCTGAAGGCGCTCGGCCGCCTGGACGACGCGATCGACCGCTTCCGCAACGCGCTGACGCTCGCGCCCGAATTTCCGCTCGCGCACTACAACCTCGGCAACGCGTATGCGGCACTGCAGCGTCACGACGATGCGATCGACGCGTTCGAGCGGGCGCTGCGGCTCACGCCCGACGACGCGTCGATCCACAACAATCTCGGCAACGCGCTGAACGCGCTCGGCCGCCACGACGACGCGCTCGCCGCGTTTCATCGCGCGCTCGAACTGCGGCCCGGCCACGCGGGCGCGCACAACAACCTCGCGATGGCGCTTTCCGCGATGGACCGCGCCAATGACGCGATCACCCATTTCCGTGCAGCGATCGCCGCGCAGCCGCGCTTCGTCGCCGCGCACTTCAACCTCGGCAACACGCTCGACGCGGTCGGCCGCCACGCGGAAGCCGCCACTGCATTCGAGGCCGCGCTCGCGCTGCATCCGCCGTTTCCGCTCGCGCTGTTCGGCCTGGCGAACGCACTGAGCGCGCAGGCACGCCATCGCGATGCGCTGCCCTTCTACGAGCGCGCGGTCGGCCTCGATCCGTCATTCAGCCTCGCGTGGCTGAACCTCGGCAACGCGCATCACGCGCTCGGCGCGCACGAGATGGCGCTGCGCGCGTTCGACCAGGCGCTGCGCGTCACGCCCGACCTCACGCTCGCGCAATTGCATCGCGCGGTCACGCTGCTGACGCTCGGCGATTTCACGCGCGGCCTGCCCGCCTACGAAACGCGCCACGACACGCCCGGCGCGACGCCGCTCGGCGCGCTGCCGCGCTGGCAGGGCGAGCCGATCGCGTCGCGCACGCTGCTGATCCGCGCGGAACAGGGGTTCGGCGACACGCTGCAGTTCGTCCGTTTCGTGCCGCTTGCGCGCGCGCGTTGCGCGCACGTCGTGCTCGAAGTGCAGCCGGAACTCGTCGCGCTGCTCGCGCCGGCGGCCGCAGACTGGCGCGTGACGCTCGTTGCGCAAGGCGCCGTGAAAGCAGGCACCGCAGATATCGCGTGCACGCTGCTGAGCCTGCCGTTCACGCTCGGGCTGCAGCCTGCCGACCTGCTGTCCGGAACACGCTATCTCGGCGCACCGGACCTCGCCCGCCGACGCTTCCGCGGCTCCCTCGGCGGGCAGTCGAAACGCAAGTTCGGGATCGCGTGGTCGGGACGCAGGCAGGCGCAGGACAACCGGTCGATCCCGCTCGCCGCGCTCGAACCGCTGTTCGCGCTGCCCGATATCGACTGGATCGTGCTGCAGCCGGCAATCGACGACGCCGAACGCACATGCGTCGATGCGCATCCACGCGTTCATCACTTCGGTGGCCGGTTGACCGACTTCGCCGAAACGGCAGCGGCGATCGAACGGCTCGATGGCGTCGTCTCGATCGACACTGCGGTCGCGCACCTCGCCGGCGCGCTCGGCAAGCCGTTGTGGCTGATGCTGCCGTTCGCGGCGGACTGGCGGTGGTTCACCGGAGCAGACTGTCCGTGGTACCCGCAGGCCCGGCTCGTGCGCCAACCGGCCCCCGGACAATGGGACGACGTCGTGCACGCGGTGGCCGACGCATTGCGCAACGCCTGACCGCCTCATGAAAAAAGGGAGCGCAATTGAACTGCGCCCCCCCTTTTGCAATCCACGCGGCCGCCGGCCGCGCGTCGCGGTGCCGTCAGGCCACCTTGTACTGGTCGCGCGCCTCCGGCGTGCGATACAGCACGAGCGTCGCGATCAGCCCGCATATCGCCGCCACACCGAGCCACAGCCCCGGCGCGGCCTTGTTGCCGGTCTCGTGGATCAGCAGCGTCGAGATCGCGGGCGTGAAGCCGCCGATCGTCGTCGCGAGGCTGTACGCAAGCGAGAAACCGGCCGTGCGCACGTCGGCCAGCATCACCTCGGTCAGCGCGACGACCATCGCGCCGTTGTACGACGCATAGAGGAACGACAGCCACAGCTCGACCGCGAGCAGCCGCAGGAACGACGGCTCGGCCACGAGCCAATGGACGGCCGGGTATGCGGTCGAGAGCGTGAGCACCGTGAACACGATCAGCACCGGGCGGCGGCCGATGCGGTCCGACAGCGCGCCGGACAGCGGCAGCCACACGAGGTTCGAGATGCCGACGCAGACAGTCACGACGAGCGCGTCGATCGACGACAGGTGCAGCACTTCCTTGCCGAACGTCGGCGTATACGCAGTGATCATGTAGAAGGACACCGTCGTCATGATCACCATCCCCATGCCGGCGATCACGACGCCCCAGTTCTCGAGCATCGACCGCATGATCTCGCCCATCGTCGGACGATGGCGTTTCGCGAGGAATTCGTCGGTCTCCTTCAACGAGCGGCGGATCAGGAACAGGAACGGCACGATCAGGCAGCCGATCAGGAACGGAACGCGCCAGCCCCATGCGGTCATTTCCTCGGCCGGCAGCACGCGGTTCAGCAGCACGCCGACGAGCGCGGCGAACACGACCGCGACCTGCTGGCTGCCCGACTGCCACGACGTATAAAAGCCCTTGTTCCCCTTCGTCGCGATCTCCGACAAGTAGACCGACACACCGCCGAGCTCGACTCCCGCCGAAAAGCCCTGCAGCAGGCGCCCGCACAGCACGAGCGCCGGCGCGAGCGCGCCGATCGTCGCGTAGCCTGGCACCGCCGCGACCGCGAGCGTGCCGATCGCCATCAGCGTGAGCGTCAGGATCAGCCCCTTGCGGCGGCCGTGGTGGTCGATATATGCGCCGAGGACGATCGCACCGACGGGACGCATCAGGAAGCCGGCGCCGAACACGGACAGTGCGAGCATCAACGACGCGAATGAATCGCCGCTCGGGAAGTAGGTTTTCGCGATGGCCGACGCGTAGTACCCGTAGACCATGAAGTCGTACATTTCCAGGAAGTTGCCGCTGACGACCCGGAACACGGTGCGGAATTTGGATTCCTGACGGACGATCGCGTGTGACGCTGTGGACATGTTTTTCTCGCTGAGCTTGGACGGCGCGCCCGCGCGCCCCGTTGATCCGCCGGTTCCCGAAATGCAGCGCCGCACGCGCGGCGCAGGCGGAACCCACCGATGCCGGCGGCGCGTCGCCCGCAAGGGCGCGCGGGCCGGCATCGTCCGGGCATGATGACACGTGATGCCGACAATTGCCTTTTGGTGGCCATCTGATCCGTGCGGCACGTCGCGGGGGCCTGCCCGGCCGTGTGTACTTTCGTGCGATGCGTTCTGAAAAATCGTACCAGTCCGATCGACGCTCTGCCCCCGATTGATCACAATACGAGGTTTGTGTCAATGTCCGCCCGGTGCGTTCTGCTTTCCGCCCATGCCGCGCGGCGCATCTTCTTCATGAATCGATCGCCATTTGTCTCCGTCGAAGGCGAACTCGCCCGCCCTCGATTCGCACCACTCGACGGCGTGCCGCCATTCGGCCGCGAGTGGGCGATTCGCCGCGCGTCCGGCATGGAGGCCGGCAACGCCGGCCGCGCGGTCACCACGACATCGTGCATCGACGTCGAGGCGCCTCATCGCGGCTGCCACTGGCAGCCGTCGAGTGCCGTCGCGCCGGAAACCAGCGTCGCCGCGCAGTCCGTCGGCGCGCAGCCCGTCACCGACGCGGCCGGCGCACGCATCGGGCGCCCGACGCTCGTGGCATGCTGGACCGTCGGCGCGCTCGGCATCATCGGCTGGCTGATCGCCGCGCACGAGCCACCGTCCGACGTCGCGCCACCGTTGCACACCGTGTACGCGAATGCCATCGCGATCCAACGCGACAGCCGGCCGCAGGATCCATCGCCCGCCCGCATCAGCCCACCGGCCAACCCGGGCGCTGCCCCGACCCGGCAGGCCGGGACGCGCGACGTGGCCACCGCCGTTCCCTCGCTCGCGGCACACGCAGCATCGCCGACCATCGCGGCTCAGCGCCCCGGCACGACGCCCGAAGCAAAACGCCTCGCGGCCGCGCCCCTGCCACCACGCTCGGCCGGAAATCACACGACAACCGCCGCCCGGCCAGACACCGCGCCCGTCCTGGGACGCGTCGCCGCCCGCATCCCGCCTGCGCCGCAGCAGACACACGCCGAGCAGCGAAGCGCCTCCGTGCCACCTCGGCGGCCCCAGCCGCCGCTCGGCAACCTCGACGATCCGCGCAAGCTGATCGCGATGGCCAACGCATTGCGCGGCGCGCAGCCTGCGCCGACGACGGCGGCACGCCCGCCCGATTCGGGTTTCGACGACTGGACATCGCGACTGTCCCATCGGCGCGTGACCGACGCACCCGACGCGTTCACGCGCTGATCGGCACCGGCACCGGCAAACGCGCCGGCAATCCGCGGCGAACAAAAAAAGCCCGGCGAAGGGTCACTTCGCCGGGCTTCGTGTTTCGTCGATCCGAAAGCCGTGCGGGCGTTATTTGTGCGCCGGCAATCCAGACTCGGTCTGGCGCTCGAGCTGCTGCACCTGCTGCTGCAATTCGCGCAACTGCACCTGCGCCGCGCGCTTTTCGACCTGCAGTGCGCGTGCCTGCTCGTCCGCCGTCTTCTGCCGCTGTGCGACCTCGGCCTGCTGGCTGCGCGCGACGCTCAGGTCGGCCTGAAGCTGCTGCGCGCGATTCGCCGACAACGCGATCACGCGCTCGAGGAACGCCTTCTGCGCCTGCAGTTCGGTCCGGCGGATCTCGATGTCGGACAGCTGCACGGTCTGCTGGACGAAGTTCGCATACACCATCTCCGCGCGGCTCTTGTCCTGCGACTTGATCACGCGCCACAGATGCTTGTCCTGGAACAGCGCGACGTAGTACGTCATTTCCTGCGGATCGAACATCAGACTGGCGCCGTAGCTGCCGTTGTACGTCGTCCGCATTTCGACGACCCTGCCGTCACGCAGCATTTGCGTCAGTTCGGCGACGTTGCCTTGCGCAGCGCCGTTCGCCGCGGGCGCGGCGTCGCCGCTCAGGGCCGTCACGGCCGGACGGGTGCCGGCAACGGGCGCCGTCGTGTCATCGGACCATGCGGCGCCGGCGTAAGCGCACGCGGCAATTGCAACGGCCCACGTTGCGGATCGTGCAGAGGAAAAATATCGGAAGGCCAACTTCAGACTCCGGCGGACGAATCGGAAACTCGCGATTATCGTGCAAAACGCCGGAGCCGCATCTCGAATTTAACCGGGATGCGGCACGTCATCACGAAGCTCGACAGTCTTACAGGCGCGTCTCGCGTGCGGCACGCAGGAACGCATCGAGCAGCGGCGTGCAATCGAGCAGCTCGGCCCCGCCCGCGCGATGGAATTCGGGGTGCCACTGCACACCGACGACGAACGGCGCGCGCCGGTAGCGGATGCCCTCAATGATCCCGTCGCCGGCCGACACGGCCTCGATGTTCAGGTCGCGGCCGAGATCGCGGATCGCCTGATGGTGGATCGAGTTGACGATCGCCTCGCGGCGCCCCGGGAACATGCTCGCGAGCGTCGAGCTGTCAGGGAAGCGGACCGCGTGGCGGTGCTGGTCGTAATGCTCGCTCACGTGCGCGTTGGCGGTCGGCACGTCGGTCGCGATGTCCTGATAGAGCGACCCGCCGAACGCGACGTTGATCAGCTGGCAGCCGCGGCACACGCCGAGCACCGGCTTGCCGGACTCGACGAACTCGTGCAGCAGCTCGAGTTCGTACATGTCGCGCACGCGGTCGCCCGGCCATTCGGGGTGCGCGTCGGACGCCGCGTACGTCTGCGGCGACACATCGGCACCACCCTGCAGCAGCAGGCCGTCCAGATGCTTCGCATAATCGCGCAGGCGGATGTTGCTCGGGTGCAGCATCCCCTGGTGACCGACTGTAGGAATCATGAACACCAGCACGTCGCGCGACATCACCCAATGCGCGATCGACTCCTCCAGGTATTGCAGCGTCTTGCCGCGCAGCCCCTTCGCGCCCGGCTCCGGGTGGAAGATCCGTGCGGACACGCCGATGCGCAGCGTGCGCTGCGTGATGCGCTGCCCGGCGCGGTCGAAGATCCGCCGCGCGCGCGCGGCGATGATCCGGCCGAACACCGACCACGGCGTGTCGCTCTGCTTCAGGTACGCGGGCGGCGCAGTCGGCGCGTTCGCGGGCGGCGGCCGCGGCGTATCGAAGTCGGGCGGTGCGCCGAATCCCGGCGGCGGCGCACCGGGCTTGCGTTCGTGCGCGGCAGTGCCTGCCGATGCGCCCGCACCGCCGGCCGCAGCACCCGACGTGCCGGTCGCGCCCCGCTCCGATGCTACGGTGACGGGCGACGCGCCCGCCCCGACGACATCGTCGGCAACGCCGTGCGCCGCGGACGTCGTTGCGGCCTGGCCGGCCGACGCGACAGGCGCGGCGCCGGACGCGGCGTTCGCCGCAATCGGACGGGCGGAGTCAGGGGAATGAGAGGTCATGCCGGCCGAGCCGGCAACGGAAGGCGTGTTTTCGCTCATGACGGTGGTCTGGTACGTCGCTCGCGCGCGTGGATTGACGAGGATTCATTATGCTTCAGTGCCCGATCGCGCGGTAAGCCGACAACATCTTGTCATCAATGTTGCAAGGGTCCGGTCGATTTGCGCTCCGGAATCGCCCCGCGGTCTGCCCACGCTGCCGCGCTGGACATCTGTGATATATCACAATAATATCGACACGTTGCCCACACCCCGGAACCGGCCGAGCATGCCCTTGCGTCGTCCGGCCACCGCGCCGCCGCACGTATGAACACCCTGACCGACGCCCCGCCCGCCCGCCGGCCCGACCTCTCGGCGGCCAGCCTCGCCGAGCGCGCGTACGCGCTGATCCAGCGCGACATCATCACGATGCGCCTGAAGCCCGGCGCCGCGCTCAACGAGGCCGACCTCGTCGCGCGTACCGGAATCGGCCGCACGCCCGTCCACCAGGCCGTGCATCGCCTCGTGCTCGAGGGGCTGCTGTCCGTAATGCCGCGCAAGGGGCTGATGGTGCAGCCGCTATCGCTCGACGATATCGTCGCCGTGATCGACGTGCGGCGCATCAACGAGGCGCATTGCGCGGCGCTCGCCGCCCGTCACGCGTCGCCCGACGATCTCGCGCGGATGGCCGCGCTGCTCGACGACGGGCAGGCTTGCGTCGAGCGGCACGACGTCGAAAGCATGATGGACCTCGACCGCGCATTCCATCAGACGATCGGCGCGGCCGCGCGCAACCCGGTGCTCGCGGACATCCTGCGCGGGCTGCACGAGCGCTCGCTGCGCTTCTGGTTCGTCACGCTGTCCGAGCCGCACCATCTCGCCGACGTCCAGCGCGAACACCGCGAGCTGCTCGACCGGCTCGCCGCCCGCGATGCCGACGGCGCGCGCGCGGCCGTCGAGCGCCATATCGATTCGTTCCGCGTCACCCTTCTCCAACATCTTCGACCCTGAGCCGTCCATGACCACCTTCACGCCCTTCCCCCCGCTCGCCCAGCTCGCCGCGGATCTCGCCACCGGCCGGACGACGAGCCGCGCGCTCGTCGATACCGCGCTCGACCGGATCGCCGATCCGGCCGGCCAGGGCGCCGTCGTCTTCACCGAAGTCGACGCCGACAACGCGCGCGCGGCCGCCGACGCGCACGACCGCCTGCGCGCCGCCGGCACCGTGCTGTCGCCGCTCGCGGGCATCCCGGTGTCGGTCAAGGACCTGTTCGACGTCGCCGGCCAGGTGACGCGCGCAGGCTCGCGCGTGCTCGACGGCGCACCGCCCGCGACGGCCGATGCGGTCGCCGTCGCGCGCCTCAAGCGCGCGGGCGCGGTGCTGGTCGGCCGCACCAACATGAGCGAATTCGCGTTCTCGGGGCTCGGCCTGAATCCGCATTTCGGCACCCCGCGCTCGCCGTACCGAAGCGACGTGCCGGGCGACGCACGGATCGCCGGCGGCTCGTCGTCAGGCGCTGCCGCGTCGGTCGCCGACGGGATGGCGGCCGTCGCGCTCGGCACCGACACCGGCGGCTCGATCCGCATCCCGGCCGCGCTGTGCGGGCTGACGGGCTTCAAGCCGACCGCGAGCCGGATTCCGAAGCAAGGCGGCGTGCCGCTGTCGTCGACGCTCGACTCGTTCGGCCCGATCGGCCTGACGGTCGCGTGCTGCGCGCTCGTCGACCGGATGCTCGCGGGCCTCGAGCCGCACGTGCCCGCCGCGCGACCGCTCGAAGGCGTGCGGCTCGGCGTGCTGACGAACTACGTGACGGACGGCGTCGACGCCGACGTCGCCGCGGCGCTCGACACCGCGCTCAAGCACCTCGAGGCCGCCGGCGCGGTCGTCAGCGAGGTGCGCTTCGGCGCGCTCGACCGGCTGCCGGACATCAACCGCTTCGGCTTCTCGCCGATCGAGGCCTATGCATGGCACCGGCCGCTGCTCGCCCGGCATCGCGACCGCTACGATCCGCGCGTGCTGTCGCGGATCCTGAAGGGCGAGCCGGCGAGCGCGGCCGACTACCTCGACCTGCTCGCCGCGCGCGACGCGATGCTCGACGAAGCCGCGCACACGGTCTGGGCGCGCTTCGACGCGCTCGTCGCGCCGACCGTGCCGATCGTGCCGCCGCGCATTGCGGAACTGGAAGCGGACGACGACGCGTTCACGCGCACCAACGCGCTGATCCTGCGCAATCCGAGCGCGTTCAACTTCCTCGACGCGTGCGCGCTGTCGCTGCCGTGCCATCCGCGCGACGCGGCGCCGGTCGGCATGATGCTCGCCGCCGCGCCGCATCGGGACGACGCGCTGCTCGCGATCGGCCAGGCAGCGGAGGCGGTGCTGAATCCGATCCGCTGACCATATCGGCGGGGTGAGCCGGCAGGGTGCGGCGGGGCGCCGCACGCGCGCTGTCAGTTTCGTGCCAGACCATTCGCGCTAAAATCGCGCGATTGTTGACCGGACCGACCGACGAGGAAACCCGCCCGACCATGAACGATTACCTGCTTGCGCTACGCCGTGAACGCCGCCTGCTGATGCTGCTCGGCTGGGTATGCATCGCCCTGCTCGCCGGCGCGCTGTATCTGCAGTACGTGAAGAACGAGGATCCGTGCCCGCTGTGCATCATCCAGCGCTACTTCTTTGCAGCGATCGGCATCTTCGCGTTCCTTGCCGCGGGGATGCGGAACTGGCGCGGCATCTGGCTGCTCGAGCTGCTGATCGCGATCGCCGCGGCGGGCGGCGTCGGCACCGCCGCGCGGCACCTGACGATCCAGATGAACCCCGGCTTCAGCTGCGGCTTCGATACGCTGCAGCCGATCGTCGACAGCCTGCCGCCCGCGCACTGGTTCCCCGGCATGTTCAAGGTCGCGGGGCTGTGCGAGACCGTCTATCCGCCGATCCTCGGCATCCTGCTGCCCGGCTGGGCGCTGATCGGCTTCGCCGCGATCCTGATCCTGGTCGTCGCGAGCCTCTGGCGCAACCGCCGCAAGCTCGCGGCCTGACCGCCGACGCGCGGCCGGCCGCACCGTCCCCACGTAAACACCTACGCCGTTGCGGCCCGCCGTTCCACGCGGGCCGCGCCCCGCCCCGCGTCATCTCCCTGCCCCGCCGAGCCCCGCCGGGACTGCGTTTCGGCCCGATGCGCCGCCATCCGGCCCTCAACGTCCCGCGACCGGCCTATGATCGACATGATCGCCATCTGATAGCCCGGATCAACGCCGGCCGATATTCCGGCCGTCCTGCAGTGCTATCGTGACGTCTGGATGGCGATCTACGTGCGCGAGGCCGGGTGTCTCGACCCCCTGCGTAACGCGCGCCTGATCCGCAATGTCGACTGGATTCATCATGACAACGCACACCATCCGCAACCGTCGCCCTCATGGCGTTCACGCGTCCCGCTCCGGGACTGCCGGCGCACCTGCGCCACGCATCGGCGCCCGGCGCATCCTGCTCGCGCTCCCGTCCACCGTTGCCGCCGCGCCCGCCAGCCCGCGCCGCGCGTCGCACGCCGATATTCCGGGAGCGCGCTGATGGAACCCTGGCTTGGCGATCTCCAGCAACTGCTCGCGCACGGCGAAGCGGCCGTGCTCGTGACGGTCGCGCACACCGACGGCTCCGCGCCGCGCGAAGCCGGCACCAAGATGCTCGTGACGCGCGACACCGCGCGTTACACGATCGGCGGCGGTCATCTGGAATGGCGCGCGATCGAGATCGCGCGGCACCTGCTGAAGGACGGCGCACACGTGCCCCATGCGCGCAAGCTCGAGCGGCTCGCGCTCGGCCCGAGCCTCGGCCAGTGCTGCGGCGGCGCCGTCGTGCTCGCGTTCGAGCGGCTCGACGTCGGCGATCTCGGCTGGATCATGTCGCTCGCAAAACGCGTCGCGGCAGGCGCCGCGACCGTGCGTAGCGTATCATTCGGCCCCTCGCCGGGCGCGCCGCTGCTGAGCGAGCCGGAACCGGCCGCCGCACGTGCCGATTGCCTGCTGTGGGAAACCGGCGGCGTCGCGCTGATGACCGAGACGATCGCGCCGTATGCGTTCCCGGTCGTCCTGTTCGGCGCCGGGCACGTCAGCACCGCGCTCGTCAAGGTGCTCGCGACGCTGCCTTGCCACGTGCACTGGGTCGACCGGCGCGACGCGGCATTCCCGCCGTCGGAGACGCTCGCCGGCATCGGCAACCTGACGATCGACGCAAGCGACACGCCGGACGACGCCGTCGACACCGCGCCGCCGCAGACCTACTTCATCGTGATGACGCACGACCACGCACGCGACCTCGTGCTGGCCGAGCGCATCCTGCGGCGCGGCGACTATGCGTATTTCGGGATGATCGGCTCGCACGCGAAGCGCGCGCAGTTCGATCAGCGTCTCGCGGCATTCGGCATCGATCCGGCGCAGCTCGCCCGGATGCGCTGCCCGATCGGCGTCGAAGGCATCGTCGACAAGGCCCCCGAAGTGATCGCGATCTCGGTGGCCGCGCAGTTGCTGCAGGCTGTCGAGGCGAACGCGCCGGCGCACGCATCCCCTACTTTCTGACCGACCAAGAAGAACGCCATGACCCCGACCTTCAAAGACAAGATCGCCCGTGCGCCGAAAGCGGAGCTGCACATCCACATCGAGGGCTCGCTCGAACCCGAGTTGATCTTCGCGCTCGCGAAGCGCAACGGCGTAAAGCTCGCGTACGACTCGATCGACGCGCTGCGCACCGCGTACGCGTTCACCGACCTGCAGTCGTTTCTCGACATCTATTACGCAGGCGCGAGCGTGCTGCTCACCGAGCAGGATTTCTACGACATGACGGCCGCGTACTGCGAGCGCGCGCTCGCGGACCACGTCGTCCACACCGAACTGTTCTTCGACCCGCAGACGCACACCGAGCGCGGCGTGCCGATCGCGACGGTCGTCGCCGGCATCGAGCGCGCGCTCGCCGATTACGAACGGCGCGGCCTGTCGAGCAAGCTGATCCTGTGCTTCCTGCGCCACCTTCCGGAAGAAGACGCGCTCGCGACGTTCGACGCCGCGCTGCCGCTGTTCGAGCAGTACAAGCACCGTCTGATCGGCGTCGGGCTCGACTCGTCCGAGCGCGGCAACCCGCCGTCCAAGTTCGCGCGCGTGTTCGAGAAAGCGCGCGCGCTCGGCCTGAAGCTCGTCGCGCATGCGGGCGAGGAAGGCCCGCCCGCCTACGTGACCGAAGCGCTCGACGTGCTGAAGGTCGACCGCATCGACCACGGCGTGCGCAGCATCGAGGATGCCGCGCTCGTCGAGCGCCTCGCCGCGTCGCGCATGCCGCTGACGGTCTGCCCGCTGTCGAACCTGAAACTGTGCGTGTTCGACGACATGGCGAAGCACACGCTGAAGTCGCTGCTCGAGCGCGGCGTCGCGGTGACGATCAACTCCGACGATCCGGCCTACTTCGGCGGCTACGTCAACGAAAACTATTTCGCGACGGTGGACGCGCTGCGCCTGACGGACGCGGAAGTCCATCAAGTGATCCGCAACGGCTTCCAGGCATCGTTCGTCGACGCCGCGCAACGCGACGCGCTGACCGCGCGTCTCGATGCGTACTGGCACGCCGCGTAAGGACGCGGCCATGACGTTCGTCCACGTTGCAACGATCGATCGCAGACCCGCTCTGCGCTGACCACCGACATCGAGGAGCGCATTTCGATGATCAGCCATGACGGCGCAGCCGCGCCGGCGACGCGTCCGTGATACGGCCGCCGCTGCCGGACTCGCGAACCGGCACACGCATTCGAGCCGCCGCTGCAGCGGCTTCCCGGCGTGCGGTGACGCCGGCCGCATCGCGGGGCTGTCCATCCTCCTCCGGTTATTGCCGTCGCCGCTGCGCATGCGGCGCCGGCCGATTCCTTTCCAACGCAGGACGAACGTTATGACGCAAACCGCTTTCCGTGCCCAGTTGCTGACCTTCACCGGCGACCCCGCACAATCCTCACAGGCCGCGCACCACGAGGCCGACGGCCTCCTGATCGTCGACGACGGCAAGGTCGTCGCGGCCGGCGCCTACGCGCAGCTCGCGGCGACGCTCGCGCGCGATGCGATCGTGCACGATCTGCGCGACAAGCTGATCGTGCCCGGCTTCATCGATACGCACATCCATTACCCGCAGACGGACATGATCGCGTCGCCGGCCCCGGGCCTCCTGCCGTGGCTCGACAAGTACACGTTCCCGACCGAGCGCCAGTTCGGCGACCCCGAGCATGCGCGCGAAGTCGCGGAGTTCTTCGTCGACGAACTGCTTGCGTGCGGGACGACGAGCGCGCTCGTCTATTGCACGGTGCACAAGCAGTCCGCGGACGCGCTGTTCGCCGCGAGCGACGCGCGCGACCTGCGGATGATCGCGGGCAAGGTGCTGATGGACCGCAACTGCCCCGAGTTCCTGCGCGACACCGCGCAATCGGGCTACGACGACAGCGCCGAGCTGATCGGCCGCTGGCACGGCCGCGGCCGCCAGATGTACGCGCTCACGCCGCGCTTCGCGCCGACGTCGACCGAGGCGCAGCTCGAGGCCTGCAGCGAACTCGCGCGCCGCCATCCGGACGTGTTCGTGCAGAGCCACGTCGCCGAGAACGTCGACGAGGTGAAATGGGCGGCCGAGCTGTTCCCCGGCCACCGCAGCTATCTCGACATCTACGATCACTACGGGCTGCTGCGCCGACGCGCGGTGTACGGCCACTGCATCCATCTCGACGACGAGGACCGCCGCAGGATGGCCGAAACGGGCACCGTGGTCGCGCACTGCCCGACGTCGAACTTCTTCCTCGGCAGCGGCCTGTTCGATTTCGACAAGGCGGGCGAATACGGCGTGCCGGTCGCGCTCGCGACCGACGTCGGCGGCGGCACGTCGTTCTCGATGCTGCAGACGATGAACGAGGCGCACAAGGTCGCGCGGCTGTCGGGGCATCACCTGACTGCAACCCGGATGTTCTGGCTCGCGACCGCGGGCGCCGCGCAGGCGCTCGACCTCGCGGACACGGTCGGCACGCTCGCGCCGCGCACCGAAGCGGACTTCGTCGTGCTCGACCCGCAGGCGACGCCGCTGCTCGCGCGCCGCACGAAGCGCGCGGAATCGCTCGAGGAACTGCTGTTCGCGTTCGCGCTGCTCGGCGACGACCGCGCCGTATACCGGACCTACGCGGCCGGCCGCTGCGTGCACGAGCGCGGCGCCGCACGCCGCCCGGCCTGACGGCGCGCCGGCCCGTGCGCGTCACGCGTAGCGTGCGGTGCGGGCCGGGCCGAACCGGGCATCTCGCGGGCGGGCATGCCGTGCCCGTCCGCTTTCCGCTGCCCCTGCCGCACGGCTTTCCGGCGCTGCACGCGTCGTGCTAGAATCCGCTCTTCATTGGGGAGTAGCCGCTCCGCTCGATGTCCCGCGCCCCCGGCGCGCATCGTGGCGGAGGCGTCCGTCAACAGACTTGGCCGTTCGGCCATGGCGGGCGCAGCCACCGAAGGCCTGGCGAGACCGATGGTTCACAGCGCGCCGCTTCAGGGCCCGGCGCGCGGTGGATCGTCGCTCGCACGCACAACAACAGGCCCGTGGAACCCCGTACGTGTCCCAAGCCTTCCTGATCTCCACCGGCGCCGTCGCCCTCGCAGAAATCGGCGACAAGACCCAGCTGCTTTCCCTCGTGCTCGCTGCGCGTTACCGCAAGCCGATGCCGATCATTCTCGGCGTGCTCGCCGCGACGCTGCTCAACCACGGTTTCGCGGGCGCGCTCGGCGAATGGCTCGGCGCGCTCATGACGCCGTCGGTCATGCGCTGGGCGCTCGCGTTCTCGTTCATCGGGATGGGGCTGTGGATCCTCGTGCCGGACAAGCTCGACGCCGACGAGGCCAACGCGAACCGCTCGCGGCTCGGCGTGTTCGGCGCGACCTTCGTCGCGTTCTTCCTCGCCGAGATGGGCGACAAGACGCAGATCGCGACCGTCGCGCTCGCCGCGCGCTTCCAGGATTACGTGGGTGTCGTGGCCGGCACGACGTTCGGGATGATGCTCGCGAACGTGCCGGCGATCCTGCTCGGCGACCGCTTCGCGCACCGCCTGCCGACGAAGGTCGTGCACGGCATCGCGGCCGTGCTGTTCGTCGTGCTCGGCGCGCTGGCGCTGTTCGGCGTCGGGGTGTGACCCGCGCCACGGGAATCGTTCGCGGATTCGTTCGCGAATTCACTCACGGACGCGCGGCGGTACCCGACGCCGGTCGCTGAAAGGCCGCCGGGCGGACCGAACAGCAGGCCAGCCTGCTGGCCGGCCCGTTCGTTGCCGTCTGTCGCGCTTGCGGTATTACTTGGCCGCCGCCGCGCCGGACGCGGGCGCGGCCGGCACCGCGCGTTCGTTGGCGGCCGGCACGGCCGGTCCGCCATGCTTGTCGACCGGCAGCCGCACCGTGCGCACCGCGCCGTTGCCGAGCGGGAAATCGGCGAGCGCGCTGCGGGCGAGGAACGGCATCGCATACAGCAGCGCGCCGTTGTCGCCGGTCGTGCGCGCGGTCACGTTATAGACTTCCTTGCCCGTCGCCCGCTCGGTGATCCGGATGCCGAGCATGTAGTCGAACACCTGGTAGGTCTGGTTCACGTAGCCGGCCGGCATCGGTCCCCAGGGGCCCCATGGCCCCCACGGCCCGCTCCGCCAGTACGGCCCCGGAAACCACGGGTCGTAATAGACGGGCTGCGGCACCGTCACGAGGTCGCTGCCGACACCGTAGGTGAGCCCGACCAGGTAGCGGGCCTGCGCCTGCGGCACCTGGCGGAACGCATATGCGGACAGCTCGTTCGCGACAATCGGCTCGTAGGTCGACTGCTCGATGCTGTTCTTCTGCGCGTCGGCGCGGGTAAAGGCGTAGGTGCGTGTCGCATCGCTGCCGCTCCAGTCGGAGAAGGCCGTGACCTGCGTCGTCACGTAGCTGGTGCAACCCGCGAGCAGCGCCACGCACAGCGCCGCCGTCCATATTGCACCGCGATAAATCCGTTCGCGTTTCATGATCGTCCTCGTCAATCCGTCACCCGCCCGCTTCATTCCTGCTTCGTTCCCGCGTCATCGCGCGAAACGGACGGGATGCCGATAATACGCGGACTGTCCGATCCGGTAAAAAGTTCGCGCGGCACGCGGCGTCAAGCCTTTGTACAATGGGCCGTTTCGCCGGGCCCGCGCCGCGCGCCCGATCCCGATTCCACCGACCTCGACGACCATGTCCGACAACGCCTCCTCCACTGTGATCCGCCGCGCCGACTACACGCCGCCGGCCTTCCTCATCGATACCGTCGCGCTCGAATTCGACCTCGCGCCGGCCCGCACGATCGTCAGGAATACGATGCGCGTGCGTCGCAACCCCGACGCCGCCCCGGTCCCGCACCTGGAGCTGATGGGCGAAGCGCTCGAATTCGTCGGCGCGCAGCTCGACGGCGCGCCGTGCACCGCGCGCGCGCACGAGCACGGGCTGATCGTCGAGAACGTGCCCGACGCGTTCGAGCTGACGCTCGACAGCGCGTGCGCGCCGGACCAGAACACGACGCTGTCGGGCCTGTACGTGTCGAGCGGCAACTTCTTCACGCAATGCGAAGCCGAGGGGTTCCGCCGCATCACCTATTTCCTCGACCGCCCCGACGTAATGGCGTCGTACACGGTGACGCTGTGCGCCGACAAGGCCGCGTACCCGGTGCTGCTGTCGAACGGCAACCTCGTCGATGAAGGCGACCTGCCGGACGGCCGGCACTTCGCGAAGTGGGAGGACCCGTTCAGGAAGCCGAGCTACCTGTTCGCGCTCGTCGCGGGCAAGCTCGTCGCGATCGAGGAGAAGATCACGACCGGCTCCGGCAAGGAAAAACTGCTGCAGGTGTGGGTCGAGCCGCACGACCTCGACAAGACCCGCCACGCGATGGATTCGCTGATCCATTCGATCCGCTGGGACGAAAAGCGCTTCGGCCTCGAACTCGATCTCGACCGCTTCATGATCGTCGCGGTCGGCGACTTCAACATGGGCGCGATGGAGAACAAGGGGCTCAACATCTTCAACACGAAGTACGTGCTGGCGAACCCCGAAACGGCGACGGACACCGATTTCGCGAACATCGAATCGGTGGTCGGCCACGAGTATTTCCACAACTGGACCGGCAATCGCGTGACCTGCCGCGACTGGTTCCAGCTGAGCCTGAAGGAAGGCCTGACGGTGTTCCGCGACCAGGAGTTCTCGGCCGACATGGCCGCGGGCGACGACGCGAACGCGGCAGCCCGCGCGGTCAAGCGGATCGAGGACGTGCGCGTGCTGCGCCAGCTGCAGTTCGCCGAGGACGCGGGCCCGATGGCGCATCCGGTGCGCCCCGAGAGCTACGTCGAGATCAACAACTTCTACACGATGACCGTCTACGAGAAGGGCTCGGAAGTCGTGCGGATGTACCAGACGCTGTTCGGCCGCGACGGCTTCCGCAGCGGGATGGACCTGTACTTCAAGCGCCACGACGGCCATGCGGTCACCTGCGACGATTTCCGTCACGCGATGGCGGACGCGAACGGCCGCGACCTCGCGCAGTTCGAGCGCTGGTACAGCCAGGCCGGCACGCCGCGCGTGACGGTGAAGACCGCCTACGACGCAGCCGCGCGCCGCTACACGGTGACGCTCGCGCAAGGCTACGGCGACGCATCGCCTGCCGCACGCGAAACGCAGCAGGGGCCGCTGCTGATCCCGTTCGCGATCGGCCTGATCGGCCGCGACGGCCGCGACCTGCCGCTGCGCCTCGACGGCGAGACCGCCGCCGCCGGCACGACGCGCGTGCTCGACTTCACCGACGCCGAGCAAACCTTCACGTTCATCGACGTGCCGGAAGCGCCGCTGCCGTCGCTGCTGCGCAACTTCTCCGCGCCGGTGATCGTCGAGTACGACTACAGCGACGCCGATCTCGCGTTCCTGCTCGCGCACGACAGCGATCCGTTCAACCGCTGGGAAGCGGGCCAGCGCCTCGCGACGCGCGCGCTGCTGACGCTCGCTTCGCGCGCCGCCGCGAACGAGCCGCTGACGCTCGACGAGAATTTCATCGCCGCATTCCGCCGCGTGCTGACCGACGACACGCTGTCGCCGGCGTTCCGCGAGCTCGCGCTGACGCTGCCGTCCGAAACCTATCTCGCCGACCAGATGGCCGAATCCGATCCGGCCGCCGTGCATCGCGCGCGCCAGTTCGTGCGCCGCCAGCTCGCGACCGCGCTCCACGCCGACTGGCTCGCCGCGTACGACGGCCAGCGGACGCCGGGCGTATATGAACCGACGCCGGAAGCGTCCGGCCGCCGCGCGCTGAAGAACCTCGCGCTCGCCTACGTCGCCGAACTCGAAGATCCGGCCGACGCGGCGCGCCTCGCGAACGCGCAGTACGACGCGGCGAACAACATGACCGATCGCGCGGCCGCGCTCGGCGCGCTGCTGTCGGCAGCCGCAGCGGGCGTGAACGAGCCGGCCGAGCGCGCGCTTGCCGACTTCTACCAGCGCTTCGAAAAGGAAGCGCTCGTGATCGACAAGTGGTTCGCGATGCAGGCCGCGCAACGCGGCACGCCCGCGCATCCGACGCTCGACAAGGTCCGCAAGCTGCTCGCGCATCCGGCGTTCAACCTGAAGAACCCGAACCGTGCGCGCTCGCTGATCTTCAGCTTCTGCGCGGCGAACCCCGCGCAGTTCCATGCGGCGGACGGCTCGGGCTACGCGTTCTGGGCCGAACAGGTGCTCGCGCTCGATGCGATCAATCCGCAGGTCGCTGCACGCCTCGCGCGCTCGCTCGAACTGTGGCGACGTTTCACGCCCGCATTGCGCGACCGGATGAAGGCTGCGCTCGAGCAGGTCGCCGCCGGCGCGAAGTCGCGCGACGTGCGCGAGATCGTCGAGAAGGCGCTGGCGTAACACGCGCCGTTTCCGCGGCCGCTGAACGCGACAAGGCCGGCGCCGCCCGAAGCGGCGCCGGTTTTTTTAACGTCTGTCGTCCGCACGCTCGATGCGGCGCCGGCTTTTTTGCGTCCGTCGACCGCACGGATCTCGTACAACACCGGGCCGATCGTATTTGGGTACGCGAATGATTCGCGGCGGCGCAGTCCGCCCATTCCACCGAGGATTTCCGCGCCGTAACGCGGGTCACCCGCCCGGTCCCTGACGACGGGCTCGATGTCTTCCGGCGGGTGCGAGTGCCGGTGCGGGGTCGCACCGCTACCCGAAATCGGGCCGCTCCGAGCGCGCGGCGATGTAACCGGACGAAAAAAGCCCGTGGCGCCGCAGGCGCGGCGGGTAAAATTGCGGCAATTCAAGGATTCTTTGGCCTTTCGGAGTCTGTCATGTCCATCGCCCGTCGCACCACGCTGTCCAAGTTCCTGATCGAACAGCAGCGTGAGACCAACAACCTCCCCGCCGACCTGCGCCTGTTGATCGAAGTCGTCGCCCGTGCCTGCAAGGCGATCAGCTACAACGTGCAGAAGGGCGCGCTCGGCGAAGCGCTCGGCACCGCCGGCAGCGAAAACGTCCAGGGCGAGGTGCAAAAGAAGCTCGACATCCTGTCGAACGAAATCCTGCTCGACGCCAACGAATGGGGCGGCAACCTCGCCGCGATGGCGTCGGAGGAAATGGAAACGTTCTTCCCGATTCCGGCGAACTATCCGCGCGGCGAATACCTGCTGGTGTTCGATCCGCTCGACGGCTCGTCGAACATCGACGTGAACGTGTCGATCGGTACGATCTTCTCGGTGCTGCGCTGCCCGGACGGCAAGCAAGCGACCGAAGAGTCGTTCCTGCAGCCCGGCACGCAGCAGGTCGCGGCCGGCTACGCGGTGTACGGCCCGCAAACGGTGTTCGTGCTGACGACCGGCAATGGCGTGAACTGCTTCACGCTCGACCGCGAAGTCGGTTCGTGGGTGCTCACGCAGAGCAACCTGCAGATCCCGGCCGACACGCGCGAATATGCGATCAACGCGTCGAACGCGCGTCACTGGTACGACCCGGTCAAGCGCTACATCGACGAGCTGAACGCCGGCAAGGACGGTCCGCGCGGCGACAACTTCAACATGCGCTGGGTCGCGTCGATGGTTGCGGACGTGCACCGTATCCTGAACCGCGGCGGCATCTTCATGTACCCGGCCGACAAGCGCACGCCCGACCGTCCGGGCAAGCTGCGCCTGATGTACGAGGCGAACCCGATGTCGTTCATCGTCGAACAGGCCGGCGGCGCCGCGACGACGGGCACGCAGCGCATCATGGAAGTGCAGCCGACCGGCCTGCATCAGCGCGTGCCGGTGTTCCTCGGCTCGAAGAACGAAGTCGAACGCGTGACGCGCTACCACACCGAATCCAACTGAGTGCACTGCAGCACTAGACGGCGTCGCAAGACGCACGTACAATCGCGCCTCGCGATACGGCACCAAGGGGTCGCATCGCGGTGAAGTGAAAGCGGGAAATCCGCCGGATCGAGGGTTTCGCGGAACAGCAGCAGCAAGCTGAAAAAAATTCGCAAAACCTCTTGCCAAGGCCTCAGATTTCACCATATAATTTCACTTCTCTGCTGCCGGTGTAGCTCAGTTGGTAGAGCAGCGCATTCGTAATGCGAAGGTCGTAGGTTCGACTCCTATCTCCGGCACCAAGACTCAAAGGCCTGACAAGCAATCGCTTGTCAGGCCTTTTTCGTTTCCGGGTCCGAATGTTCACCGCGCACGCCCGACGTCATGCGAAGCCCCGCGCCCTCCCGCACCGCTTGCGGGCATCTCCCGACTCTCGGGCCCGCACGCTGCGGCATACAATCTCGGCACCACCCCACCCTTCACCCAGCATCATGCGCACCTGGCGTCTCGAGCGACCGAACCTCAGCGGACAACTGGACGTATCCCGCGCAACCGGGCTCGTCGCCGCGATCGGCGACGGCGATCCGAATGCGTTTGCCGGCGAAGTCCTGAAGCTGTTCGACGATGCGCTGTCGGTCACGCAGTGCACGGTCTTCGCATACGAGTTCGGCAATCGCCCGCGTACGATGTCGGTTGCCGATCATCGCGGCGGACGCTACCTGCGCGACGTCGCCGACACCTACGCACGGCATTTCTATGCACTCGACGGCAACCAGAAGATCGTGTCGACTGCGAGCCGCGGTCCGCACCGCCACGACTTGATGCTGCATCAGCAGACCGGGGACGAGATCGGCCACGAAGCGTATCGCGCCGCGTGCTATCGCGGCCCGGACGTGTCCGACCGCGTGTCGCTGCTGATGCAGCCGAACGAAGCGATCTGGCTGTCGATCAACCTGTACCGTGCGCACCGCAGCGGCCACTTCCAGCCGCGCGAGATCGCTGCCATCGAGGCGCTCGCGCCGCTGATCGCGAAGGCGGCAAAGCATCATTACGTGCTCGCCGGTGCGACGCAGATCGGCATTCCGCAACTGATGCTCGCGCGGTTGCGCACCGCGTGCCCCACGCTGTCGAAACGCGAGCTCGACGTGTTGCGCGGCGTGCTCGAAGGCCAGACCGCACATGAGATCGGCGACACGATCGGCGTGAAGGCATCGAGCGTCGTCACCTACCAGAAACGCGCATACCGCCGCCTCGGCATTTCGAGCCAGCGCCAGCTGTTCGCGCTCTGCCTGCAGCCGTAGATCGCCTTCCCGCCTTCCCGCCTTCCCGCCTTCCCGCCGTACAGCCGTACAGCCGTACAGCCGTCCAGCGTTCCATTTCGCCGTCGGTCGTCTCCGGGTTTCTCCCGGTCCGTCCGCATGTGCGCGCTGTACCCAGGATGGGGACAGCGACCCGCTGACCCGCCGCCATACTGCCGTCGACACGTCACCCGCCGCACACAGTCGTTCCGACCCGCGACGCGACTCACAAGACGTGCGCGCACCGGGCCGCCCGCCCGGCCGCCCCGACCGGAGACACCCGTATGGACCCCGCCACGCTCGCCGATGCGGCCTCGCCGCGCGCCACGCCCACGCATGACGACACGGCCCGCCGGCTGATCGCGAAAATCTCGCGCCGCCTGCTCGGCTTCCTGTTCGTGCTGTTCTTCTTTTCGTTCCTCGACCGGATCAACATCGGCTTCGCCGGCCTGACGATGACGAAGGACCTCGGCCTCTCCGCCACGCAGTTCGGTCTCGCGACGACGCTGTTCTACGTCGCGTACATCGCGTGCGGGGTGCCGGGCAATGTCGTGCTGTCGCGCATCGGCGCGCGCCGGTGGATCGGCGCGATGATGATCGCATGGGGCATCGCGTCGTCCGCGACGATGTTCGCGACGAGCGCCGGCACGCTGTACGCGCTGCGCGTGCTGGTCGGCATCACCGAAGCCGGCTTCCTGCCCGGCATCCTGCTGTACCTGACCCACTGGTTTCCGGCCGCGTACCGCGCCCGCGCGAATGCGTTGTTCATGATCGCGATGCCGGTCACGGCTGCGCTCGGCTCGGCGGTGTCCGGCTACCTGCTCGCGCTCGACGGCACGCTCGGCCTGCGCGGCTGGCAGTGGCTGTTCGTGCTCGAAGGGCTGCCGGCCGCGCTGCTCGGCTTCGTCACGCTCGCGCGGCTCGACGACCGGCCCGCCGACGCCCGCTGGCTGAGCGCCGACGAGAAGCGCACGCTCGCGCAACTGCTCGCGGCCGATCACGCGCCGTCCGCCGGCCAACCGGTTGCGCACACAACGACACTCTGGCGCGAGCTCACGTCCGCGCCCGTGCTGCTGCTGTCGCTGATGTACTTCTGCCTCGTCAATTCGCTCGCGATGGTGGCCGTCTGGACGCCGCTGATCGTCAAGAGCTTCGATGCGCACGCGAGCAATCGCACGGTCGGCCTGCTCGCCGCGATTCCGCAGGTCTGCACGATCGTCGCGATGATCGTCTGGGGCCGGCGCTCCGATCGTCGTCAGGAGCGCCAATGGCACTTCGTGATGCCGATGCTGTTCGCCGCGCTCGGCTGGCTCGCGACCGCGTGGGCGCCGTTCCCTGCGTGGCGGCTGCTCGGCGTATGCGCGGCGTCGGCCGGCGCGTACACCGCGATGTCGATCTTCTGGACGACGCCCGACCTCGTGCTGAGCACATCGGCGCGCGCAATCGGCATCGCGGCGATCAACGCGATCGGCAACATCGGCTCTGCGCTCAACCCGCTCGCGGTCGGCTGGCTGAAGGATGTCACGCACAGCTTCGCTGCCGGCCTGCTGTATGCCGCCGCGCTGCTCGCAATCGGCGCGCTCGTCGCGACGACATGGCCCGCCGCGCGACGCGACGCCCCGCACTCGCATTCGCATTCGCATTCGTCACAGGAGTAAACGATGAGCATCGCCTTCAAGCCGTATCCGTTCGTCGCGGAGCGCCACGCCGCACGCCTGCCGGCATGCGACAACGGGATCGACACCCGCCGGCACCGCGTCGCGATCGTCGGCGGCGGCCCGGTCGGACTTGCCGTCGCGCTCGGGCTCGCGAACCACGGCGTTCCGTGCGTGCTGCTCGAATCGGACGATTCCGTCTGCCACGGCAGCCGCGCGATCTGCATCTCGCGGCGCAGCCTGGAGATCATCGAGCGGCTCGGCGCGCTCGACGGCTTCCTGCGTGTCGGCCTGCCGTGGACCGGCGGACGCAGCTACTACCGCCACGACGAAGTGCTGCACTTCACGATGCCGCAGGACGAGAACCAGAAGCTGCCGCCGATGGTGAACCTCGCGCAGTATCACATCGAGCAGCTCCTGCTCGATGCGGCCGAGCGGCATGCCGACCTGATCGACATCCGCTGGCAGACGAAGGTCGCCGGCGTCACGCGGCAACCGGACGGCGTGCGCCTGAGCGTCGGCACGCCGCTCGGCGACTACGCGCTCGACGCCGACTGGGTCGTCGCCTGCGACGGCGGGCGCAGCACGATGCGCGAAGCGCTCGGCCTGTCGCTCACGGGTACGAGCTACGAAGGCCGCTACGTGATCGTCGACATCGCGCTCGACAGCGACCGGCCGACCGAACGCCTCGCCTACTTCGACCCGTCGTCGAATCCGGGCTCGACGGTGCTCGTCCACAAGCAGCCCGACAACGTATGGCGCATCGATTACCAGTTGCGCGACGACGAGGATGCCGAAGTGGCCGTGAAGCCGGAGAACGTGATTCCACGCGTGCAGAGCCTGCTCGACATGATGGGCGAGCGCGGCGACTGGGCACCGATCTGGATCACCGTCTACAAGGCGAATGCGCTGACGCTCGAACGCTATCGGCACGACCGCGTGCTGTTTTGCGGCGACGCGGCGCATCTCGTGCCGATCTTCGGCGTGCGCGGCGCCAATTCGGGCATCGACGATGCCGACAACCTCGCGTGGAAGCTCGCGCTCGTGATTCGCGGGACCGCATCCGACACACTGCTCGACAGCTACTCCGACGAGCGCGTGTACGCGACGCACGAGAACCTGCGCTACGGCACGAAGAGCACCGAATTCATGGCACCGCCATCGTTCGCATTCGAGCTGATGCGCAAGGCCGTGCTGACGCTCGCGCTCGCGCATCCGGCGCTGCGCTCGCTGATCAATCCGCGCCAGACATCCGCGATCGCCTATGCCGACTCGCCGCTCAGCGCGGCCGACCGCGACGCGTTCGCCGCAGGCCCGGCCCCCGGGTCGGTGCTCGCGGAATGCCCGCTGATGCTGTACGGCACGCACGGCGATGCGCACCCCGGCCATCTGACCGACCTCGTCGCGCCGCGCTTTACCGCATTCTGCTTCGCGGCCGAAGGCTTGCCCGATCCGTCGCTCGGCGAACTCGAACGGCGGCTGCAAGCCGCCGGCGTTCCGTTCGATCTCGTCGTGCTCGCCCCGCACGCATCCGCGCCGCATCCGGCGTGTCGCGGCCACGATGCCGACGGACGCCTGTTCGGGATGTATGGCGCCCACGACGGCACCGTCTATCTGGTGCGTCCGGACGGTCACGTGCTGGGCCGCTGGCATGCCGCCCGCGCCGCCGACCTGAAGGCCGCGCTCACGCACGCGCTGCATCCGTTCACCCCGTCCACATTTCAGGAGCACGCATGATCACCGACAGCGAACGCGATGCCGTCTACACCGAGCTTTGCCATACGATGACCCGCGTCGGCGAAACCGATACGCCGCTCTTTCTCGCTCGTTTCGCATTGCTGGCGATCGAGGCACTCGGCGATGCGTCGGTTGCGGCGCGCCTGATCGCCGACGCGAGTACGGGCCTGCCGGATGCCGGCGCACTGCGGCCGGCGAGCGGGCAATAACGGCCGAGCGATGCCAATGGCGGCCTCCGTGTCGAGCGACGCGGGCCGCCTCGTTGCGCGGGTGCGCCCGCGTGCGATCGCCATGCCGTCTGCGACGCCAACTCCCGATCGATAGTAGTCCGACTCATCATGAGTGCCCAATCGACGCAACGTCCGGCCGCCGGTTCTTACATATTCATTTCAGTGCGTATCGCGGACGCGACCTCCCCGGCCTGGGCAGACAAATTCCTTGGAAATTCCCGTTCCGGGTGCATAACATTACTTAACGATTCTGACCCGTCTATCGCGCTACATTGCGGGGGCGACGGAAGGATCGGGATCGCCGCGCCGCCCCGTTCGGGGCTGCCGGCGCACCGCCCGACGTCCGGTCGATTCGATTCATCAACTGGAGAGGACCAACATGACTCATGGCTTGATAATGTGGCTCATCATCGGCGCGATCGCCGGCTGGCTTGCAGGTGTGCTCGTCAAGGGCGGCGGCTTCGGGCTCATCGTCGACATCATCGTCGGGATCGTCGGTGCGATCATCGGCGGATGGCTCGCGGGGCTGCTCGGCATCAGCGTCGGCAGCGGCTTCATCGGCTCGGTGATCGTCGCCGTCATCGGCGCGGTGATCCTGCTGTTCGTGATCCGTCTTTTCAAGCGAGCGACCTGACGTTCCCGTTGTTCCCTTTCGCGCGCCTGCGGGCGCGCGGCTGCATTCGACGGCGCGCGGCATGGCCGCCGCGCGCCGACCGTGCCGCGAGCCACAGCGCTCAGCCTGCCGCCAGCGATTTCACAGCGACCACTTCAGTTCTCCATAGAAAGTGCGGCCCGGATACGGGTGGAACACGTAGTAGCGGCGGTCCGTCAGGTTGTCGATGCCGACCGACGCGACCCAGTGCCGGTCGAAGCGGTAGCGCGCCTTCAGGTCGACGACCGTGAACGAGCTGGTGCCGCCGTAGACGTCCGGATTCACGTCGCTGTTGTCGAGCGTGTTGAACTGGCGCCCCGAATAGCGGACGCCGACGCTTGCAAGCCAGTGCTCGTCGAAGCGGTACGACGCGAGCAGGTTCGCGCGCATCCGCGGGATGCGCGGAAAGCGCGAGCCGACGTACGCGGGATTCGCCGCGTCGGCCAGGATCTGCGCGTTGCTCGCGGACACGTTGGCATCGACGTCGAGCCCCTTCAGCACGACGTTCTGCCCGCTGAACGCGAGCTCGACGCCGCGCACGCGAACGCGGTCGACGTTCGAGATGTTCGTGACCGTCGATGCGCCCGACACCGTCGTCTGGCTGTAGATCGAATCGCGCAGGTCGCTCTGGAATACGCTCGCGCGCACGACGCCGACACCGACGTCGCGCTCGGCCGTGAAGTCCCAGTCGATGGCCTTTTCGGGCCGCAGGCCCGGGTTGTTGTTGACGATCGCGTTGTTCGAGATCGTGCCCTGGAACAGCTCGCCGACCGTCGGGAAGCGCGTGCCCGTCGCGAACGACAGGCGGAAGCGCCAGACGTCCGTCGCATCCCATTGCAGCGCGACCTTCGGCGACAGCGCGTTCGCACCGCGATCCGCATAGCCGAGCGTGCCGTTCGCGTTGCCGAGCGCGCCGCCGTACGCGTCCCAGCGCTCGTAGCGCAGGCCGAGCGTCGCGAGCCAGCCCGGCGCGAACCGCCACGCGTCCTGCGCGAACAGCGCCTGCGTGCGCGTGTCGCCGCGGTAGACGCTCGCGAGCGACGTCGTCGGCCCCGCCAGCCAGTCGGCCGTGTTGTACGTGACGTTGCGCAGGAAGTAGTTGTCGTAGTGATAGCCGAACGTGAACGTGTGCCCCTTCACTTGCGGCGCTTCCGCCTTCAGGTCGAGCGTGCGCCAGCCGGTGCCGTCGCCCTGGAACAGCGTGCCCGCGCCGCCCTGCGCGGTCGACGCGGCACGCTGCACGTCGCGCGACACGTCGTACGCGGACACGACGCCCGACAGCCGCCAGCCGGCATCGAACCGCGCGTTCAACCCGAGCGCATACAGCCAGTTCTCCTGGTCGCCGCGCTGCGGCGCGAAGGCACTCGGCGCGACGGTCATGTTCTGCCCGCCGATCGACACGTTGCCGCCATACACGGGATTGCCCGCCGCGTCGCGCAGGAACGTCTCGCCGTGCTGCCGGTAGTGGTTCTCCCAGTGGCCGAGCGTGAGCGTCGCGTCGACGTGATCGGTGAACGCGTACCCCATCCGCACCGTCTCGTTGATCTGCTCGGTGCGCTCGAGCGATTGCGCGCCGACGATCGTGCGCGGCTTGCCGTTCGGCCCGATGTCGGCGACGGCCCCCGTCACCGGCACTGCACGCCCGAGCTTCGGGTTGTACGCGGCAGCCGGGCTCGCGTACTGCATCGGCTGGCCGTTGTTCTCGAGCCGGTCGAGCGACAGCGCGAACCAGAAGCGGCCGACGCGGTTCGCGATCCGCGCGGTCTGGTGGTTGCCGCCGAAGCTGTCCGCGAACCCGTAGCCGTCGTGGTAGCGCTGCGTGAAGAATTGCGTCGACAGCGACGCCTCGAGCTTGTCGGGACGGCGCGTCGTGAGCAGCACGGTCGACCCGATCGCATTGCCGGGGTACAGCGCGGAAAACGGGCCGTACAGCACGTCGACCCGCGCGATGTCGTCGGGCGGAATCAGCGACCAGCGCGGCGGATACGCGTAGCTCGAGCCGAGCAGGTTCGACAGCAGCAGCCCGTCGGCATAGACGAGCCCGCGCGCGCTCTGCAACTCGTTGAAGTCGCGACCGGCGAACACCGCATTGCGGTCGCCGATGAAGCGCTTGCGCACCATCAGGTTCGGCGCGTATTTCAGCGCGTCCTCGGTGTTGACGTTGGTGTGCGCGTCGATGCGCTCGCGCGTGATCGACTCGACGACGGCCGGCGTGTCGGGATCGGCCGGCTGCCGTTGCGCGGTCACGGTGACGGCGGTCAGCACGTCGGCGGCCGCATCCGGCGCGGCCGGCGCGGCGGCAGACGCCGCAGCGGATGCGCGGCTCGCCTCGCTGGCGGGTTCCGGTACGGGGTCGACGCGCGCGGCGTCCGGTTGCGCCGCACCGGCGGCGGGCCACGCAAAGGCAGCCGCGCAGGCAAGCGCGAGCGGGCCGCGCGACGATCGCGCGGCAACGGTGAACGACATGGGTGATTTCCTGAAAACGTGATTGAACGCCGCCCGCTGCAAGGCGGCGCGGCGCGCCGACGCAGGCGCGACGCACGCGGCCGGCACCGCAGGCGGATGCGCGCCGTCAGGCGCGCGCGGAATCAGATCGAGACGGTTTCAGGCGGGGCGCGCGGCTGGGCAAGACGAATGCCCTTGCGCACGGAGACGGGAACGGTCGGTGCCGGCGTGCGGATCGCGAACGTCCGTACGAAGCCCGGCATCGCGGGCAGGCTCGCGCCGAGTGCGACGTTTGCCGCGAAGCCGGGGCAGTACACGCAGTGCGGCACGCCCGCATGATCGAACGACGACGTGTCGTGATCGCCGGCGGCCTGCGCGAGCACGACCTGACGCGCCCCCGCTGCACTGCACAACTCGAGCGTGAGTTCCCCCGAACCGCTCGACGCGAGACGCGCGTAGCCGATGACGGGCGACAGTACGTTCAGTACCAGCGCCAGCCATACAAGGCCGATCCATCGCGTCGTTCGTTTCATCGGGGTCCAAAAAAAGTGCGCGCAAGTATAACAAGGGCCAGGATTGTTGCCGATTCCGCGGTGAGTGATGGCCGGCATCACACCGTGCGCGGGAAACCATGTGCCGTTAATACAACAGAGACAAAATCTAACGATTCGTTTCTGGCATAAATTCGAGCGCGAGGCTGATAATTATTGAACCTGCTGGAGAAACGATCATGGACGAAAAACCGATTCGCATGCCGCCGCCGGACCAAGTGATGAGCCCGGATCCGGAGCCTGTTGGCGTGGAATTCCTCGCCGAGCTGCCCGAACACGTCCGGGCTTTCTTCGACGAACAGCACAAGCTGTATTCGCCGAAGTGAACGGGCATTCCGCTCTGTAACCGCCGCGTGTCGACGCTCGAGACCGTGCGGTACATCGCTGCGCATTGGCCGCAGTTCGCCTCGCACCCGGGTCGCAATGACCTGACGGTGCCGGATCAGTTCGTCCGCTGATTCTCCTGTCGCGACGCCACGCCGCGCGACTGTCTTCGTCTATCCTTCTGTTTTTCCACTTCCGGTTCGCCCGGCCCCGATCGTTCCGATGAAGCATCCCATTCGCGCCGGCCTTGCCGCGGCAGCGCTCGGCCTCGCCCTCTTCTCCGTGCCACCCGCCGTCCATGCCGACGGCGACGATACGGCCCTGACCAACCTCGTCGCGCTCGCGTCACAGCGCCTCGCGCTCGCCGAGCCGGTGGCACGCTGGAAATGGGCGAACCACAAGCCGATCGAGGACCGTCCGCGCGAAGCGGAACTGCTCGCGTCGGTCGAACAGCGCGCGGCCCGAGCCGGCGTCGATCCGGCGTTCGCCCGGACCTTCTTCGAGGATCAGATCGCGGCGAGCAAGGACGTGCAGAACGCGCTGTTCGCCGCATGGCGTGCAACCCGGCCGCCGGAAGGCACGCCGCCCGATCTCGCGACGAGCACGCGCCCGAAGCTCGACCTGCTGACGCAGGCGATGCTCGCCGGCCTTGCGCAGGTCGAACCGTTGAGGACGGCGCCCGACTGCCAGGCACGGCTCGCCCGCAGCATTGCAAACTGGAAATCGCTGACGCGCTACGACGCGAGCCAGGCGCAAGCGCTCGGCACCGCGTTGTCGCACGTGTGCGCGGCAGGCGGCGCGAGTGCGATCGGCTGATCGGCTGACGCTCGGCCGGTCAGCCGGCGGGCGCGAGCACGGCGAGCGGAATCAGCTGCAGCCCGCGCGACAGGTGCGTCTGCAGCAGACGATACGTGGACGGCTCGAATGTCGCCGCGGCTTCCTCGGCGGCAAGCCGTGCGGCGGCGTCGATCGACTCCGCCGCGCCGAGATAACGCCAGCCGTCGATCACATGGAACAGCGTGCGTTCGCCGCGCGCTTCGAACGCCACCGCGCCGTCGAACGGCCATGGCGCCGCGGTGCCGGCGCGTGCTGTGTCCGCCGGACGGCGATTGAACGCCGGCCGCAGGCGGGCGATCCATTGGGCCTCGGCCAGCATCGCGCCGAGTTCGTTGCCCGTCTCGCGCCATTCGACGCGCCGTACCTGCTGCGCGAGGCGCATCTCCTTCGACGAACGCCGCTCGCCGGTCAGCAGCGCGCGCAACCGTTGCCGCACGCGTACGCTGCGCCCGACATAGAGCGGCTCGTCCGCTTCGCCGAACAGCGCATAGGCGCCGCACCCCGCCGGCGCCGTGTCGAGCCAGGCTTCGGTGATGCCGCCGGCGAGACGGAAATGCCGTGTCGTGCGCGCGATCTGCTCGCGCAACCGCTCGAGCGGCACGATTTCATGCAACTGCCGCCAGAATTGCCACAGCAGGTCCGCGTCCGCGAGCGCCCGATGCCGGGCGGACGGCACGAGGCGATGCCGCTCGACCAGCGCGTCGAGTCCGTGCCGCGACTCGCGCGGAAACAGCGCACGTGACAACCGCACGGTGCACAGGACGTCGGGATTGAATGCGAGGCCGGCGCGCTCGAATTCGGTGCGCAGGAAGCCGCGATCGAAGCTTGCGTTGTGCGCGACGAACAGCTTGCCGTCGAGCCGCTCGAACAGTGCGGGCGCCAGCGATGCAAAGGATGGCGCATCGCGCACCATCGCATCGGAAATGCCCGTCAGTTGCTGGATGAACGGCGGAATCGGCTGCCCGGGATTGACGAGCGAGGTCCACGTCGACACACCATGCGGGCCGATCTCGACGACGCCGATTTCAGTGATGCGATGCTCGGCGGACGAGCCGCCGGTGGTCTCGAGGTCGACAAAAACGAGCGGAAGTTCGCAGGCGGGATCGGACGGGCGGGAATCGGACATGAAAGGACTGGGGAAACGGCGCTTTCATCAGTATGCACTGGCTTGCGCATCCGCGGCCAGCACGAACCGGCCACCGGCGCGGTTCAATACGTCAAAGTGCCCATCAATGCGCCCATCAAAGCAAAAGCCCCCGCATTGCGGGGGCTCGGACGTGATCGGCAACGCGCAGCGTGTCAGATCGCCTGGATATTCGCCGCCTGCTTGCCTTTCGGCCCGACTTTGACGTCGAACGAAACGCGCTGATTTTCCTTCAGCGACTTGAAACCGTCCATCTTGATTTCGGAAAAGTGCGCAAACAAATCCTCGCCGCCATTGTCCGACGTAATGAAACCGAAGCCCTTAGCATCGTTAAACCATTTCACGATACCGGTATCCATACCTTCGTTCCCCACTCGATTTGATCAAAAAAGCTATTCTTTATAGCCGTTTTCCGAAACCCCGAGACGTCACGCCGGCACAAGCCAGAAGCGCACCGCCCGAGGACGGAGTGCTGACTTTATAAATTGGATAATCCGGTCGCGTCAAGAAAATTTTGAGTGACCGCATTATAAAAAAACCGTAAATGCCACTGGAATCGGTACCCGAACCTTATCAATAAATCGCCCCCGCCAAGAACCTGTCATTATTACCGGGGACCCGCTCCGCGATAATCCGAACCACGAAAAACCTACCGGGGCCATATCGGGCCGGTAAAATCCTCGGGTTTTTTCCGGGTTGCGGAAAGCGCACGGCGTTGCGATGCTGAACCGACGCGTACGGTGTGGGAGAAAGTCATGTGGCTGGACGGAATCAAGCGCTTCGCGAGCCGGCTCGGACGCGTGCGCCGCAAGTCCCGCGCACTTGCCGACACCGCACGTGAAACGCCCTGCGACGCCGAGTTCGACACGACCTGGCATGGCGACCACTGGCAGAACCTGCTTGCGTCGCCGCTCGACGCGCGTCATTACGTGATGGAAGACTGGGCGCACGAGCCGCCGCCGGCCGAGAAAAAGGAAGCGCTGCCGCCGGCCAAGCGCCGACGCCGCTGGTACGAGCAGTAGGAGTCAGGGAGGCGGCGCAAAAAAAAAGCGCGACTGGGAAGTCGCGCCGACAAAGGTTTGGAGATCTTTTCCGTCAACGAAAAAGTCTGCTTCGGAAAGCAGAGATTGCAGTATAGCGACATAACATCCTTTCATTATCCATGCTCCACACAAACCTCTATTGCCGCCACGGCAATAATCGCGCTGGCGCGCCCGGCGCCTGCCAATAACCACCTGTCGCGATCGCGCAACGCTCGAACCGCCGGCCGCATCGCCCCACCCGCTCGCTGCATCGCCGCAGACCCTTGACGGACAGGGCTTTCCGGCCACCCGGCATTCATTGCGAAATCCAAAATAGACTATTGTTTAAAGTGTTTTCCTCGCCGCTCCGGGCCGCTCCATACACTTTGCATGAGGTCCGAAGAAACGAGGGCGTCCACGCCCGCCCGGCGTCATCGCGATTTGACACTGATTCGCCGCACACACTCGCCGGTGCCAGCAGCAGGTTCGATTTCCATCATCCTGTTTGGAGACAGATCAATGAAAAAGACCCTGATCGTCGCGGCATTGTCGGGCGTATTTGCGACTGCCGCGCATGCACAAAGCAGCGTCACGCTGTACGGCCTGATCGATGCCGGCATCACGTACACGAACAACCAGGGCGGCCACAGCGCGTGGCAGGAAACGAGCGGCTCCGTCAACGGCAGCCGCTGGGGCCTGCGCGGCGCCGAGGATCTCGGCGGCGGCCTGAAGGCGATCTTCACGCTGGAAAACGGCTTCGGCATCAATAACGGCACGCTGAAGCAGAACGGCCGCGAATTCGGCCGGCAGGCCTTCGTCGGCCTCGCGCACGACATCTACGGCTCGGTCACGCTCGGCCGCCAGTACGACAGCGTCGTCGACTATCTCGGCCCGCTGTCGCTCACCGGCACGCAATACGGCGGCACCCAGTTCGCGCACCCGTTCGACAACGACAACCTGAACAACTCGTTCCGGATCAACAACTCGGTCAAATACCAGAGCGCGAATTACAGCGGCCTGAAGTTCAGCGCACTGTACGGCTTCTCGAACTCGACAAGCTTTGCGAACAACCGCGCATACAGCGTCGGCGCATCGTACAGCTACATGGGCTTCAACTTCGCGGCCGCCTACCTGCAGTTGAACAACAACGTGAACGCATTGTCGCAGGCCGTCACCGATCCCGGCGCGGTCGCAGGCGACTGGACCTTCGCGGCCGGCCGTCAGCGCACCTGGGGCGCGGGCCTGAACTATACGTTCGGCCCCGCGACGGCCGGCTTCGTGTTCACGCAGACGCGCCTGACCGACAGCCGCGCCATCAGCGCCGCGGCATCGGGCGTGACGGGCGGCATTACCGGCCTGTCGGGCGGCACGCGTTTCAACAACTACGAAATCAACGGCCGCTACGCGCTGACGCCGGCGCTGTCCCTCGCCGGGTCGTATACGTACACCGACAGCCGCATCGTCGGCCAGACGCCGAGCT
Source organism: Burkholderia sp. MR1-5-21 (assembly GCF_053427715.1). Taxonomy (NCBI): domain Bacteria; kingdom Pseudomonadati; phylum Pseudomonadota; class Betaproteobacteria; order Burkholderiales; family Burkholderiaceae; genus Burkholderia; species Burkholderia sp. MR1-5-21. Next base: position 59,105 of record NZ_JBSAXD010000037.1, on the reverse strand, counting down.
GGCACCAATTCAACCTGCAGGCCGACTATGCGCTGTCGAAGCGCACGGACGTGTACCTGCAGGGCGAATACCAGAAGGTCAACGCGGACGGCCTGAACCTCGACGCGAACATCAATGGCCTCGGCACTGCCTCGTCGACCAACAAGCAGATTTCCGTCACGGCAGGCCTGCGCCATCGCTTCTGAGCGTCGCTGCGTCCGCAGCCGGCGGCCACACCGGCAACGAGACCCGCAAGACAAAGCGCCCCGACCGGGGCGCTTTCTGTTTGCACGGCAGCGCGTGTCCCGCCGCGCTCAGGCCTTGCCGGCCGCGGGATCGCCCGGCGCGGGATAATGCACGTCGAGCACGTCGATCGGTTGCGGCCCGACGGGCGTCATCAGCGTGACGGTATCGCCGATCTTCGCCTTGAGCAGCGCGCGCGCCACCGGCGAGATCCAGCTCACATGACCGCGGTCGAGATCGACCTCGTCGATGCCGACGATCGTGATCGTGTGCTCGCCGCCGTCCGGCGTCGCATAGTCGACCGTCGCGCCGAAGAACACCTGGTCGGTATTCTCCTGCCGGCTCGCATCGACCACCTCGGCGATGTCGAGCCGCTTGGTCAGGAAGCGGATGCGCCGGTCGATCTCGCGCAGCCGCCGCTTGCCGTAGATGTAGTCGCCGTTCTCGGAACGGTCGCCGTTCGACGCCGCCCACGACACGAGTCGCACGACCTCGGGACGCTCGACGTCGATCAGGTTCAGCAGCTCGTCCCTGAGCCGCTTGTGCCCCACCGGCGTGATGTAGTTCTTCGAACCAGCCGGAATCGCGGCCTGGGCCTGCTCGAGATCGTCGTCGTCGCCGTCCGACTCTTTGACAAACGCCTTGTTCATGATGCACATTCAAACATGGATTGCGGATGCTTCAAGGGTACACGATGGGCCGCCCCCGAAGACCGGGACCGCATATTTTGCGAATAAGGCTTCCCTTTTTAAACAACCCTGCTATAATCCCTCTTCTGCGTGCGGCTGTAGCTCAGTTGGATAGAGTACTTGGCTACGAACCAAGGGGTCGTGGGTTCGAATCCTGCCAGCCGCGCCACCTCATTCAAGGGCCTTCCGCACCGAAGGCCCTGTCAGTTTGAAGTAGTACCGTTTTGCGTGCGGCTGTAGCTCAGTTGGATAGAGTACTTGGCTACGAACCAAGGGGTCGTGGGTTCGAATCCTGCCAGCCGCGCCATTATTGAGGGCCTTCCCATCGAAGAAGGCTCTGTCGGTTTGAAGTAGTAACGCTTTGCGTGCGGCTGTAGCTCAGTTGGATAGAGTACTTGGCTACGAACCAAGGGGTCGTGGGTTCGAATCCTGCCAGCCGCGCCACTTTCAAGGGCCTTCCTCCGGGAAGGCCCTTTTTCTTTGTCCTCCCTCCCCGCTCGATCGCCGCGTCTCGGGCAATCCGGGCGCACGCGCCTTTCGTCCCGCTCCCATCCTTCCGATCGGCCCGTACGGCTCGTCCGCGCGATCATTGGCACGCAGGCTTGCATTCCGCATGCGGGCGACGGCCGCCAGCAACAGCGCCGCCGCCACTTCCGGCGCGCACAAACAAGAACGGCGGCCCAAGGCCGCCGTCGCATTGCTCGAATCGAACACCCGGTGCGTCAGTAATCCTGCCGCTCGCGCTCGATGCGCATCCCGCCGTCGTGACGCGCATGCGTGCCGTCGTCGGTCGAGCGCTCGCGCATGATCCGCATCACGTCCGGATTGGTCCGCACGCGCCGCATCACGTTCGCGAGGTGGACGCGGTCGCTGACCTGGATCACGAAGCGCAGCACGGTCGATTCGTGCGTGAGATCCTCGTCCATCGCGATGTGGACGATGTTCGCGTCGGCCGACGTGATGTCCGCGGCCACGCGCGCGAAGATCCCCTTCGTATTCTTCACGAGCGCCTTCACCGCGACGTCGAAGAGGCGTCCCGGCTGCGGCGCCCATTCGACATCGATCCAGCGGCCCGGATCGCGGCGATGGATGCGCTGCGCGACGCGGCAATCGGTCGTATGAATCGCCATCCCGAGGCCGATGCCGATATAGCCCATGATCGCGTCGCCCGGGATCGGCCGGCAACACGCGGACAACTGCACCGACATCCCTTCCGTGCCGGTGATCACGACCGGCGGCGCATGATGCGCGGCATGCCGCTCGGCCTTCGGCAGATCGTCGTCCGCATCGCGGCCGCTCATCAGCACCTCGATGCGCTTCGCCATCACCGCGGCGACGCGGCGGCCAAGGCCGATGTCCGCGAAGATTTCCTGGCGGCTCTTGTTGCCCGTCCACTGCACGAGCTTTTCCCATACTTCCGGCGCGACGTCGGCAAGCGCGAGGCCGTAGCCCTTCAGGCTCTGGTCGACGAGCCGCTCGCCGAGCTGCACCGACTCGTTCAGGCGCATCGTCTTCAGGTAGTGACGGATCGCCGAGCGCGCCTTGCCGGTGCGCACGAAGCCGAGCCACGCGGGGTTCGGCTTCGAATACGGCGCGGTGATCACCTCGACGATGTCGCCGCTCTTCAGCTCGGTGCGCAGCGGCAGCAGCTCGTTGTTGATCTTCACGGCGACGCACTGGTTGCCGAGATCGCTGTGGATCGAATACGCGAAGTCGAGCGCCGTGGCGCCGCGCGGCAGCGCCATGATCTTCGACTTCGGCGTGAACACGTAGACCGCATCCGGGAACAGGTCGATCTTCACGTGCTCGAGGAATTCGCTCGAATCGCCGGCCTCGCTCTGGATGTCGAGCAGCGACTTCAGCCACTGGTGCGCGCGCTTCTGCACGTCGCTGAGATCCGCGCTGCTGCCGTTCTTGTACAACCAGTGGGCGGCAACGCCCGCCTCGGCGATCTCGTGCATCTTGCGCGTGCGCACCTGGAACTCGATCGGCGCGCCGAACGGGCCGACGAGCGTCGTATGCAGCGACTGGTAGCCGTTGATCTTCGGGATCGCGATGTAGTCCTTGAACTTGCCCGGCACCGGCTTGTACAGCGCATGCAGCGCACCGATGCACGTATAGCAGTCGAGCGGATTCTCGACGACGACCCGGAAGCCGTACACGTCGAGCACCTGCGAGAACGACAGCTGCTTGTCGCGCATCTTCCGGTAGACGCTGTAGATGGTCTTCTCGCGCCCGGTGATCTCGGCGTCGATCTTCGCATCCGCCATCGCGCGCTGTGCGGCTTCGAGGATCTTGCCGATCACCTCGCGGCGGTTGCCGCGCGCGGCCTTCACGGCTTTCTCGAGCGTCGCGTAGCGATGCGGGTTGAAGTTCGCGAAGCTCATGTCCTGCAGCTCGCGATAGGTATTGTTCAGACCGAGGCGGTGCGCGATCGGCGCATAGATGTCGAGCGTCTCGCGCGCGACGCGGCGGCGCTTTTCCATCGGCACCGCGCCGAGCGTGCGCATGTTGTGCAGGCGATCGGCGAGCTTGACGAGGATGACCCGCACGTCGCGCGCCATCGCGAGCAGCATCTTGCGGAAGTTTTCCGCCTGCGCTTCCTCGCGGCTGCGGAACTCCATCTTGTCGAGCTTGGACAGGCCGTCGACCAGCTCCGCGACCTTCGGCCCGAACCGCTCGGCCAGCTCGCTCTTGGTCACGCCCTGGTCTTCCATCACGTCATGCAGGAGCGCCGCCATCACGGCCTGCGCGTCGAGCTTCCAGCCGGCGCAGATTTCCGCGACGGCGACGGGATGGGTGATGTAGGGTTCGCCGCTCTGGCGATATTGACCGAGGTGGGCTTCGTCGCTGAAATGGAACGCCGCCTTGACCTCTTTGATTTCCTCCGGCGCGAGATACTCGGCGAGCGTGGCGGTCAGTTTCGCGATCGAAACGACGCCATGCTTGCGCGGCTGCTCCGGGGTGGCGGTCGGCCCGAACAGATGCCGGAACGACTGTTCGAGGACCGCATTGATGTACTGGCGCGCAGGCGATTGTGCCGTGGCTTCGGTGGTCGGATCCGCGGAGGCGGACGATGGGGTGGTGCTCATATTCGCCTCCTCGGTCAGCAATCGTTGCGCGCGTGGACTACATGGCTGGAGCGAAGCAGGCGCGGTTAGACCGGCACCTTCTTCAGCATCTCGATGCCGACCTGGCCGGCCGCGATCTCGCGCAGCGCGACGACGGTCGGCTTGTCGCGGCTTTCGATCTTCGGCGTATGGCCTTGCGCGAGCTGCCGCGCGCGATAGGTGGCGGCGAGCGCCAGTTCGAAGCGGTTCGGGATTTGCTTCAGGCAGTCTTCGACGGTAATGCGAGCCATGTTGGGTAATTCCTTCTGAATATAGTGCTTATTCTACCTTATGTCCCTCGTCCCTCGCGTCATTCCGCGTGCGGCAGGTGGATGCCGAGCTCGATGAACAGCTCCGCATGTCGAGCGTACTGCGAAGCAAAGCGAAGGCGCGTCGCGGCGACGATGCATTCCAGCTCGGCGAGCGCGCGGTCGAAGTTCTCGTTGATCACGACATATTCCGCTTCCGACGCGTGCGCGATCTCGCTGCCGGCCGCGAGGAGGCGCCGCGTGATCACGTTCGGCTCGTCCTGGCCGCGCTTCTTCAGGCGCTCCTCGAGCGCGTCGAGCGACGGCGGCAGGATGAAGATGCCGACCGCGTTGCGGAACTGCTTCTTCACCTGCAACGCGCCCTGCCAGTCGATTTCGAGCAGCACGTCGTGGCCGTTTTTCATCTGCTCTTCGATCCACACGCGCGATGTGCCGTAGTAGTTACCGTGCACTTCCGCGCTCTCGAGGAACTCGTGCGCCGCGTGACGCGCGCGGAAATCGTCGACCGTCGTGAAGTGGTAATGCTGGCCGTCCTGCTCGCCCGGCCGCGGCTTGCGCGTCGTGTACGAGATCGACAGGCAGATCTCGTCGTCCTTTGACAGGAGCGCGTTCACGAGCGTGGACTTGCCGGCGCCCGACGGCGCGACGACCATGAACAGGTTGCCGGGATAGACGCCCGCGTGCAGCGAATGTGCGGCGTGGCCGTCGTGGGGAATTGCGGTCATGTTGCGTTACTCCAGGTTTTGCACTTGCTCGCGCATCTGCTCGATCAGCAGCTTGAGCGCCATCGACGCGTCGGCCAGCTCCTTGGCCGCCGCTTTCGAGCCGAGCGTGTTCGCTTCGCGATTCAGTTCCTGCATCATGAAGTCGAGACGCTTGCCGACGCGGCCGCCCTTCTCGATCACATGGCGCGTTTCGTTCAGGTGCGCGGTGAGCCGCGACAGCTCCTCCGCGATGTCGATCCGGATCCCGTACATCGTCACTTCCTGACGGATGCGCTCCGCGGCTTCCTCGCGCGACACGATCGGCGCGCTGCCCTCCGGCGCCGCGATGCCGAGCGCTTCCTGCAGCCGCTCGACGATCTTCTGCTGATGCTTCGCGATCAGCTCCGGCACGAGCGGCGTGATGCGCGCGACGATCGCTTCCATCTCGGCAACGTTCGACAGCAGCATCGTCGCGAGCTGCGCGCCTTCGCGCGAACGCACGACGACGAGCTCGCCGATCGCTTCCTTGCCGCATGCGAGCACCGCATCGCGGATCGCGTCGGCCGACACGCCGCTTTCCGCGATCACGCCGGGCCAGCGCAGGATCTCGCCCGCGCGCAGGCGGCCGACGCCCGGGAACGATTCGAGCACCGTGCGCTCGAGGTCGGCGAGCTGGCCGAGCGCCGTCTGGTTCAGCGCGCCCGCGCCGATGCTCTGCTCGCCGCGCTGCAGGTTGATGCGCACGTCCACCTTGCCGCGCGACAGCTTGTTCATCAGCATTTCGCGCAGCGCCGGCTCGCATGCGCGCACGTCGTCGGGCATGCGGAAATTCAGGTCGAGGAAGCGCGAGTTCACGGTACGCAATTCGACCGACACGCTGGTGCCGCCGTTGCCTGTCGCCGCCGCGAGTTCGCGCGTCGCGCTCGCATAGCCCGTCATGCTGTAGATCATGGTTCGTCTCGCCGTCTGGATGCCCTTGCGGGCCGGGAATCAATCGAGGCGCCCGGCGCATCCGAAGCGCGGGGCGGAAACGCGCATTATCCCATTTTTGGCGCCGACCCCGCCGGGCGCGCGGGCCGTTCGGCGCTAAAATCGGGGTTTCCTCTCCCACTCTCCATCTCGCTCATGACGCAATCCTTTTCCCGTCCGAGCGGCCGCCGCGCCGACGAGCTGCGCAAGGTCGCCATCACGCGCCACTACACGAAGCATGCGGAAGGCTCCGTGCTGGTCGAATTCGGTGACACCAAGGTGATCTGCACGGCGAGCGTCGCCGAGCGCGTGCCGGAATTCCTGCGCGATCGCGGCCAAGGCTGGCTGACGGCCGAATACGGGATGCTGCCGCGCGCGACGCATACGCGCAGCGACCGCGAAGCCGCGCGCGGCAAGCAGACGGGCCGCACGCAGGAAATTCAGCGCCTGATCGGCCGCGCGCTGCGCGCGGTGTTCGACCTCGAGGCGCTCGGCCCGCGCACGATCCATATCGACTGCGACGTGATCCAGGCCGACGGCGGCACGCGCACCGCGAGCATCACCGGCGCGTTCGTCGCCGCGCACGACGCGGTGTCGAAGCTGATCGCCGCCGGCAAGCTCGCGCGCTCGCCGATCACCGCCCACGTGGCCGCGATCTCGGTCGGCGTGTTAGAGGGCACCCCCTTGCTCGATCTCGATTACGCCGAGGATTCGCGCTGCGACACCGACATGAACGTCGTGATGACGGGTGCGGGCGGCTTCGTCGAGGTCCAGGGCACCGCCGAAGGCGTGCCGTTCTCGCGCGACGAGATGAACGCGCTGCTCGATCTCGCGCAAAGCGGCATCGGCGCGCTCGTGCAGATGCAGAAGGACGCGCTGGGTGCGAGTCATGTCTGACGATCGCACCACGCCGCCGCTGTCGCGCATCGTGCTCGCGTCGAACAACGCCGGCAAGCTGCGCGAATTCACGGCGATGTTCTCGACCGTCGGCATCGACGTGATTCCGCAGGGCGACCTCGCGGTGCCGGAAGCGGAAGAGCCGTTCCGCACGTTCATCGAGAATGCGCTGACGAAAGCGCGTCACGCGGCCGAGCTCACCGGGCTGCCGGCGATCGCGGACGATTCCGGCCTGTGCGTGCGCGCGCTGCGCGGCGCCCCCGGCGTCTACTCCGCACGCTATGCGCAGCGCGCGGGGCTCGAGAAAGGCGACGCAGCGAACAATGCGCATCTGGTCGACCAGCTGCGCGGCGTCGCGGACCGCAGCGCGTATTACTGCTGCGTGCTCGCACTCGTGCGCCACGCCGACGATCCGGAGCCGCTGTTTGCAGAAGGCCGCTGGCACGGCGAGATCGTCGACGCGCCGCGCGGCGCGCACGGATTCGGCTACGACCCGTATTTCTACCTGCCGGCGCTCGGCGCGACGGCCGCCGAGCTCGAACCGCCGGTGAAGAACGCGCTCAGTCATCGCGCACTCGCGCTCAAGGCGCTGCTCGCGCGGCTCGCGGAGGGAGAATGATCAACAGCCCCCACGCATACCGTCATTCGTCGCAGGAGGCAGCATGAGCCAGGCTGCGGACACCGGCGCGCGCGTCGTCGCGACCTTCACGTCGCCGGGCCAGGTGCGGCTGACGTCGCTGCCGCCGCTCGCGCTGTACGTGCACTTCCCGTGGTGCGTGCGCAAGTGCCCGTATTGCGACTTCAACTCGCACGAGTGGAAGGGCGAGCGGTTTCCGGAAACCGAGTATCTCGACGCACTGCGTGCCGATCTCGAGCACGCGCTGCCGCTCGTCTGGGGACGCCAGGTGCACACGGTGTTCATCGGCGGCGGCACGCCGAGCCTGCTGTCCGCAGCGGGCCTCGACCGCCTGCTGTCCGACGTGCGCGCGCTGCTGCCGCTCGACGCGGACGCGGAGATCACGCTCGAGGCGAATCCGGGCACGTTCGAGGCGGCGAAATTCGCGCAGTTCCGCGCGAGCGGCGTGAACCGCCTGTCGGTCGGCATCCAGAGCTTCAACGAGACGCACCTGAAGGCGCTCGGCCGCATCCACGACGCCGCGCAGGCGCGCGCGGCCGTCGAGGTCGCCGCGAAGACGTTCGACAACTTCAATCTCGACCTGATGTTCGCGCTGCCGAACCAGACGCTGGACGAATGCCGCACCGATATCGAAACGGCACTGTCGTTCGCGCCGCCGCATCTGTCGCTGTATCACCTGACGCTCGAGCCGAACACGCTGTTCGCGAAGTTTCCGCCTGCCGTGCCCGACGACGACGCGTCCGCCGACATGCAGGAGTGGATCCACGCGCGCACCGCCGAAGCCGGCTACGCGCGCTACGAGGTGTCCGCCTATGCGAAGCCGCATCATCAGTGCAAGCACAACCTGAATTACTGGCGCTTCGGCGACTATCTCGGGATCGGCGCGGGCGCGCACACGAAGCTGTCGTTCCCGAACCGCATCGTGCGGCAGGCGCGCTACAAGCACCCGGCCACCTTCATCGAGCAGGCAATGGCCGGCACGCCGGTGCAGGAAGAGCGAGAAGTCGGCGCGCGCGACCTGCCGTTCGAGTTCATGCTGAACACGCTGCGGCTCGTCGAGGGGTTCCCGGTGCATAGCTTCGCCGAACGCACGGGCCTGCCGATGAGCACGATCGAACCGGCGCTCAAGGAGGCGGAACGGCGCGGGCTGATCGCGCGCGATTTCGCGCAGATCGCGCCGACGCCGCTCGGCCAGCGCTTCCTCAACGACCTGCAGGAACTGTTCCTGCGCGACGATTGACGATGACAGGGGCGGCATTTCGGTTACAATGCCGCCTCGTGGAAGCGTGGCCGAGCGGTTTAAGGCACTGGTCTTGAAAACCAGCGACGGGCAACTGTCCGTGAGTTCGAATCTCACCGCTTCCGCCAGCAGCATGCGCAAAACCCCGTCAATTCGATGAATGGCGGGGTTTTTTGTTGTTCCGCGTGCCGCGTGGCAACCACTCGCGCGCTCCGCCATTCGGATGCGCTCGACGGGATCCCGTTACAATCCCGCGCTCTGAACCGCATCACGGGAGCCCATGCCATGAAGCACCTCATCGCTTCGACGCTCGTCGCAACGTTGGCCGCCATCAGCGCGCACGCGTCGGCCGACTCGTCGACCGGCAACGACACGCCGGCGCAATCATGCGCGATCGCGTACGTCTCGGGCGTCGGCGGATCGGCGCAGAGCCTGCGCGAATATCTCGCGAGCGCCAATCCGTACCGCTACCTCGCGGACAACGAGATCCAATGCAAGATCTCCGACGATGGCCGCGCGACGGGCTGCACCGGCGTCACGAACCTGCGGCACGAGCGGGTCAGCGTGTACGACGACTCCGACCCGACGACGATGACCGTCGTCGCGCGCGTCGAGCTCGACCGGGGGACGTATCCGGTGATCATCGTCGTGCAGAGGAAAGACGTGCAGTGCGTGCAGTAACGCTCGCCGTGCCGCGCCGCTTCAGCCGGGACCGTAAGCCTGCACGCCGGGGCGCGCGCGGCGGCCGACCGTACGCCGCCATCCGGGTCGCCCCGAACGTGTCCGGCCAGCCCGCCATCGCCTAGAATTCGGATCAGAACGGCGACACGAACGCCGCCGCGAACTCGCAGCCGCGTGAGCCTACCGGCTCGCACGGCGCACGGAGACCGCCATGTCCGAACAGTCGACACCCACCCGCCACGTCGATTACGAAGGCTTCGAGATCCACGTCGTGCCGGGCCCGATGCCGGGCGACGACACGCGCTTCACCTACACGGGCTACGTCTGCCATCCGGGCGCGAACCCCGCGCTGCCCGGCCACGCGGTTCCGTTCCATGCGGACGGCGAGGAAAGCTTCGCGACCCTCGACGACGCGTTCCACGAAGCCGTCCATATCGGCAAGAGCATCGTCGACGGCACGCATCCCGATCTGTCGGTGCTGTCGCTCGTCACGCACGGATATTGAACCGTCCGGCTGGCCGTGCGCGATGCGCACGTGCGGATGCCGGGCGACGTGTCCCGATCGCGCGGCATCGCACCACCTCCTCGGTGCGCATGCAGCACGCGTCAGCTTTCGTTTTTGCGACACGCGCGATCCGCATCATCAGCCTGCGCAGCGTCGCGCGACGCGCGATATGCGTTTGTCCCGATGTCGTGTCACCGGTGCGCGACTATCATTTGTCTATCCTGTTCCTCGGCGCCGCTCCATGTCCGCCCTCCCCGTTCCGAGCGTCGTCCGGCTGCGCGTCGCCGCGCTGGCCGCCGTCGCCATGCTTGCCGCCTGCACGATCACGCTGCCCCCGCCGCATGCGGTCGTGACACTGCCGTCGATCACGCGCAGCGCGAATCTCGACCAATACCGCACCGAAGTCGCCGAACGCGTTGCCGAGCGCAATCCGTCCGGCATGCTGCACGGCGCGCCGCAAGCGATGCTGCGCTCGCTCGTCGTGCTCGCGTTCACGATCGATCGCAATGGCGGACTCGTGCACGCCTCCGTGTATCGCAGCAACGGCGACGCCGAAGCCGAAGCGCTCGCGCTCGCGTCGCTGCGCCGGGCGGCGCCGCTGCCACCGCCTCCCGCGAAGCTGCTCGACGGCAAGGGGCAGGTCGAGCTGCTGGAAGGCTGGCTCTTCAACGATAACGGCAAGTTCCAGTTGCAGAGCACGGCGTCCGCGCAAGCACAGTCGCTCGACTGAGCCTGTACACCACGCGCACGATTGCCGATGCGCGATGCCGCTGGCTATAATTTTCCGCGTTCGCGCGGCCATCACGCCGTGCGCGTGTTCGCGCGCCTCACCGGGCAAGCGGGCAACCATGCCGGCTCCGGACGGCGGCGACACACCCGTCTCCGTCATCGGCCGGCAAGCGGATGTGCGTGACTGCGCACATCCGCGCCGCCATCGCATTCCGGGCGACCGTCCCGGCAGACGCCCGCCTGCAAGGGCACACGCGTCGCCAAGCATTCCCAGAACAATTCGGAGACACCTATGTCCGCATCCCCACCGGCCGTTGCGCACGCAACCAGTTCGGCCGGCGCCATCAGCCACAAGCGCATCGTATTCGCGAGCTTCATCGGCACCGCGATCGAGTTCTACGATTTCTACGTCTATGCGACCGCCGCCGCGCTCGTGATCGGCCCCGTGTTCTTTCCGCACGGCTCCGCAACCGCGCAGGCGCTGTCCGCGTTCGTCACGTTCGGCATCGCGTTCATCGCGCGGCCGATCGGCTCGTTCCTGTTCGGCCATTTCGGCGACCGCATCGGCCGCAAGTCGACGCTCGTCGCGTCACTGCTCGTGATGGGACTGTCGACCACCGCGATCGGCCTCGTGCCGGGCTACGACGCGATCGGTACGCTTGCGCCGGTGCTGCTGTGCGTACTGCGCTTCGGCCAGGGGATCGGCCTCGGCGGCGAATGGGGCGGGGCCGCGCTGCTGGCGACCGAGCACGCGCCGCAAGGCAAGCGCGGCTGGTTCGGGATGTTTCCGCAGCTCGGTCCGTCGGTCGGTTTCCTGATGTCGAACGGGCTGTTCTTCGCGCTGGCGCTGTCGCTGTCCGATGCGCAGTTCCGCAGCTGGGGCTGGCGCATCCCGTTTCTCGTCAGCGCGGTGCTCGTCGCGCTCGGCCTGTACGTGCGGCTGAAGATCGCCGAAACGCCCGCGTTCCAGGCTGCGCTCGACCGCAACGAACGCGTGCGCGTGCCGGTCGCGGCACTCGTCACGCAACACTGGCGGCCGACGCTGCTCGGCGCGCTCGCGATGGTCGTCTGCTACACGCTGTTCTATATCTCGACGGTGTTCTCGCTGTCCTACGGCGTCGCCACGCTGCATATCCCGCGCCAGAGCTTCCTCGGCCTGCTGTGCGTTGCGGTCGTGTTCATGGGACTCGCGACACCGTTGTCGGCATGGGCGTCGGATCGCTTCGGCCGCAAGCCGGTGCTGATCGCCGGCTCGATCGCCGCGCTGCTGTCGGGCTTCACGATGGCGCCGCTGCTCGGCAGCGGCTCGATGCCGCTCGTCGCGCTGTTCCTGACGCTCGAGCTGTTCCTGATGGGGGTGACGTTCGCGCCGATGGGCGCACTGCTGCCGGAGCTGTTCCCGACCAACGTCCGCTATACGGGCGCCGGCGTCGCGTACAACCTCGGCGGGATCCTCGGCGCGTCGATCGCGCCCTACATCGCGCAGCTGCTGGCCGCTCAGGGCGGCCTGTCGTGGGTCGGCGGCTATGTGTCCATTGCGGCGGCGATCAGCCTGCTCGGCGTGCTGCTGATGCGCGAGACCCGCGACACGTCGCTCGTCTGACCCCCGGGGCGGCCCCGGTTGTGCGCCTGCGGGCGCTGCCTATACTCGAACCGAGCTCGAACCGGGCTCGAACCGAGTTCGATTCGAAGCGCGCCGGCGGGCGTGCCGCGATCGTGAGGGAGCCGCCGCCATGAACATTCACCTCCGCAACGCCGATCTCGTCCTGATCCTCGCGCTCGCGCTGGGCGGCGCGCTGCTGCTCGCAGCCCGCTTCCGTCCGAAGACGTGGCGCGGCCTCGTGTTCGAGGCACTGCTCGCGAATGCCGCGGCCATCGCCGCGGTCGTCGCCGTCGAAGCGCTGCTCGCCTGATCGCGCGTCGGTGCGGCGCCCGTCAGGCCGCCACCGGCCTGCGTTGCGCGCCATACGTGGGACCGACTGCATCGATCGCCGCGAGCGCCTCGTCGACGGTCGGCGCAGCGCCCGGCTCGCCGATCGACAGCGCATGCGGCGCACCGCCGATCCCGCAGTGGTGGCGCGACGTCGCGACGAAGATCATCACGGTCGGCCGCCGCAACGCGTGCGCCATGTGCACGAATCCCGTATCGACGCCCACCACCAGCGCAGCCCGGCCAATCGCCGCGCCCAGCTCACGCACGGACATCGCAGGCAGCACCACCGCGCCGGGCGCACGCGCGGCGATGTCCTGCGCGTCGTCGTGCTCGGCAGGCGAACCCCACGGCAGCAACACGCGCACGCCGCGCGCCATCATCCGCGTCGCGAGCGCCGCCCAGCAATCGGCCGGCCACTTCTTGTCGACGTTCGACGTCGCATGGAACAGCAGCATGAACGGCGCGCTGTCGGTCACGGCGGCCGGCAGGCTCACATCCTGCGGCGCGACGATCCCGTAATCGGCGATCCCCTGCGGTTCGTAGCCGAGCGCCTCGCCCGCGCTCACGCGCATCCCGTGCCACGCGTCGCAGGCCGGCCGCGGGCCGAAGCGGTGCGAATACGCGAAGCGCGCGCCCGTCTCGCCGAGATCCCGGGTCTGGTAGCCGACGCGGCGCCCGGCGCGCGCCAGGACCGAAATGATCGCGCTCTTGTAGACGCCATGCAGGTCAATCACCGCGTCGTAGCGGTGCGCGCGCAACGCGCCGATCGACGAGGAAATCGCCTTCAGGTCGCCCCGGTTGCGCAGCTTCTTGAAGCGGCGCAGCGGCGCGCACAGCACGCTGCTCACGCCCGGGTGCCAGCGCACGACCTCCGCGCACGACTCGTCGACGGCCCAGTCGACCGTCACACCCGGAAAAGCGCGGTGCAGGTCGGCAACGACGGGCAACGTCTGGACGACATCGCCGAGCGACGTCACTTTCACGATGAGAATGCGTTTCATTTCTGTCATGCTGGAACGAAGGTAGGGCATTTGGGCATGCTAACGACGAACGGTAACGGCTGATATTACAAATAAATTACATTTGCAACAAAATAACTCACAACGGTCAAAGAGTGTTGGACGCACCCCGGCTGCGCTTCTTTTTATAATCGGCTCTTTGCCGACCACGGCCCGCCGATGCAATCCACCACCCTGCTTCCCGCGCTGACCCGCCGCACCCAACGCATCTGGCGCCAATATGGCGTGTTCTGGCTCGGCGCGATCGCCGTCGGTCTCACCGCCGTACTCTACGCCCGGTTGATCGACTGGGGTTATGAATCGTTTCGTACGCTGCAGCAACACGCGCCGTGGCTGCCGCTGCTGCTGACGCCGGCGATCGCGGCCGGCTCCGTGTGGCTCACCCGGCGCTATTTCCGCGGCGCGGAAGGCAGCGGCATCCCGCAGGTGATCGCGACGCTGCATGCGCGTCCGAGCCAGTTCGGCGCGCGGCTGCTGACGCTGCGCATCCTGTTCGGCAAGATCCTGATCTCGTTCCTCGGCATCCTCGGCGGCTTCACGATCGGCCGCGAGGGGCCGACCGTGCAGGTCGGCGCATCGCTGATGTTCAACCTGCGGCGTTTCTATCCGCGCTCGAACGCGCAGATCGAGCGCCAGCTTGTGCTCGCGGGCGCCGCGGCCGGCCTGTCGGCCGCGTTCAACACGCCACTCGCCGGCATCGTGTTCGCGATCGAGGAGCTGACCCGCAGCTTCTCGTCGCGCGCGAGCGGCGTGCTGATCACCGCGATCATCATCGCCGGCGTCGTCGCGCTCGGCCTGAACGGCAACTACACGTACTTCGGCACGATCGACGTCGGTCCGCATTTCCCGAAGCTGCTCGCGCTCGCCGTGCTCGTAACCGCAATCGTCACGGGCATCGCGGGCGGGCTGTTCAGCTGGGTATTGCTGAACGTCGGCCGCTGGCTGCCGGCCCAGCTGCTCGGGCTGTATCGCGAACGGCCGATCAGGTTCGCCGCGCTGTGCGGGTTCGTGATCGCGGTCGTCGGCCTCGTGTCGGGCGGCACGACGTTCGGCAGCGGCTATGCGGAAGCGCGCGGCCTGCTCGATGGCCGCGAGCACCTGTCGGTGCTCTATCCGTTCCTGAAGATGGTGTCGATGGTCGCGTCGTATTTGCCGGGCATCCCGGGCGGGATCTTCGCGCCGTCGCTGTCGATCGGCGCCGGGTTCGGCAACCTGCTGCATCTGGTATTCGGCGACATGCCCCTGCCGATGCTGATCGCGCTCGCGATGGTCGGCTATCTCGCGGCCGTCACGCAATCGCCGATCACGTCATTCGTGATCGTGATGGAAATGATCAACGGCCACGCGCTCGTGATTTCGCTGATGGCCGCTGCGCTGATCGCGAGCCGCGTGTCGCGCTTCTTCGCACCGCCGCTGTACGAGACGCTTGCACAGCGCTATCTCGCGCCGCCCGCCCCCGCTGCAGCCGCGGCGCCGGCGGCCGGTGCGACGCCGGTATCCGGCGTCACGGAGCCGCAGGACGCGGCCGCGGCGCCCGCCGATCCGCTTGAAACGCTGCACGACGAGACCGGCGGCGAAACCGCCGGCAGAGCGGCCGGGCTGGCATCGGGCAAACGCGCGGCCGAAGGCGGCGAACCGGCTGCTGCGGCGGCGAACGCCGCCGCGACGCAGGCCGGCCCGCGCGACGCTCAGTAAATCACCACCGGCGCCGGCCGATAGTAGACGGGCCTCGCCGGCACAACGATGCAGCCGGCGAGCGTGACGGCGACGAGCGCGATCACGAATACGGTCCTTTTCATCGCGCGCCTCCGTTACGCCCAGTAGCCGCGCGTCCAGAACCAGTTCGGACCGCGCTGGTCCCAGTGGCCCGGCACCCACTGCATGCCGACGCGCTCGGCCTCCCAGTGGCCGCCGATCCACACGTAGCGGCCGTGGTCCCAGCGCCAGTGGCCGCGCTCCCACACGTAGCCGACCCGCGCGTCCGGCACGACCTCATAGCGCACGGGCGGCGGCGCGTTCGGCGCAATCACGACGACCTCTTCGGTGCGCGCGGCAACCGGCTCGGCAATCACGACTTCGCCCGGCCGGGTGACGACCGGCGTGGCGACGAGAATTTCATCCGCGCGGGCAGCGAGCGGTGCAGCAAAAGCGGACACGCCGGCAGCGACAGCGGCAAACGCGACAACAACGCGACGAATCGATGAGACAGCCATCACAACCTCCTGATTGAACAAGCAACGCGAGCGTATTCGTTCAATGCGGGAGCAGGGGTTTCGGCCGACAGGCGCCGTGTTACGGCGTGCCCGAATGTGCAACAGGGCGTAAGGCGCGCACGGCGGCACAGGCCGCCGTGCGGAATGGGAACAACGCGGGTCAGGCTTGCGGAATCTCGATCTTCACTTCGAGGACCTCGAGATCGTCCTGGCGCTCGAGGCTCACGCGGATGTCATCGTTCGAAATCTGCACGTACTTCGAGATCACGGCGACGAGTTCCTTCTGAAGCGCCGGCAGGTAGTCGGCCGGCGGCTTGCCCCCCACCCGCTCGTGCGCGATGATGAGCTGCAGGCGCTCCTTCGCGATCGATGCGGACTTCTTCTTCTCACCGAGGAGAAACGACAGAATGGACATGGCGGCCTCCGTTACTTGCTGCCGAAGAGGCGCTGCAGCAGGCCCGGCTTCTGGTATTCGGTGAAGCGCAGCGGCTTGTCTTCACCGAGGAAGCGCCCGACGATGTCCTTGTACGCTTCGGCGACGTCGGTGCCGTCGAGGTGCACGGCCGGCAGGCCCTGGTTCGACGCGTGCAGCACCGCTTCCGATTCCGGCACCACGCCGATCAGCTTGATGCGCAGGATCTCGCTGATGTCCTCGAGCGACAGCATCTCGCCTTCGTTGACGCGCTTCGGGCTGTAGCGCGTGATCAGCAGGTGCTCCTTGATCGGGTCCTTGCCTTCGGTCGCACGCTTGGTCTTCGACGACAAGATGCCGAGAATGCGATCCGAGTCGCGCACCGACGACACTTCCGGGTTCGTGACGATCAGCGCCTCATCCGCAAAGTACATCGCATGAAGCGCGCCGGCCTCGATGCCCGCCGGCGAATCGCAGACGATGTACTCGAAACCCATGCCGGCCAGGTCGTTCAGCACCTTCTCGACGCCGTCGCGCGTCAGCGCATCCTTGTCGCGGGTCTGCGACGCCGGCAGGATGAACAGGTTCTCGCACTTCTTGTCCTTGATCAGCGCCTGGTTCAGGTTCGCTTCACCCTGGATCACGTTCACGAGGTCGTACACGACGCGACGCTCGCAACCCATGATGAGATCGAGGTTGCGCAGGCCGACGTCAAAGTCGATCACGGCCGTCTTGTGGCCGCGCAGCGCGATACCGGACGCGAAGCTCGCGCTCGTCGTCGTCTTGCCAACGCCGCCCTTGCCCGAAGTCACCACGATGATTTTTGCCATTTACCCTATACCCTGTGTTCGTCAATGAGAGCCGATCGATCCGGCGTGCGCCGCGTGCTTCACGTCAGGCGCAGCGGTTCGATCATCAATTTTTCCTCTTCGAGCCGGATCTGCACCGGTTTGCCCAGCACGTCGGCGGGCAACGGGTTCTCGGTCGTTCGATAGATACCTGCGATCGAAATCAGTTCCGGCTCGAGACACGTGCAGAAAATGCGCGCGTCGTGATTGCCGTGCACGCCCGCGAGTGCGCGGCCGCGCAACGGCGCGTAGATGTGGATATTGCCTTCCGCAATGATCTCGGCGCCGTGACTGACCGGCGCGAGCACCACGAGGTCCCCTTTCGCGTAAATCTGCTGCCCCGAACGCAACGGCTTGTCGATCACGAGCGTCTGGCCGCCGGCCTGCTGCGGCGCCGGAGCCGCCTCCGGCGCGGGGGCCGGAACAGCCGCCGCTTCGGCGGCCGGCGCCGCCTGCTCGTCGCCCGACGCCTTCGCCGACGGCGCGCGACGGTCGCGCGCCTCGAGCAGCGGCAGCCCCGCTTCGCCCGCCCAGCCCTGCGACGCCAGCGCGACGACGCCTACCGGGCGCATCCGCACGTCGTTCAGCATCTGGCGGATGTCGGCCAGCGCCACGCGCTCGCCGTCCGCAAGACGGCGGACGTCGATCACGACGACATCGTCGGCAAAAAACTCGGGAGTCGCTTCGAAGCGCTTGACCAGCTCGGTACGCAACGCGTCGAGATCGGTCGTCTTCACGGTGAACAGCAACGTGTCGACCGTACCGCTGCGCAGTTCGAAGAATGGCGATTTTTTAAGCGACATGGACACTCTGCAAAAAATTTTTGCGTATTTTACAGGCGTCCACGCGGCGGGCCATTAAATTTGGGGCGTCGTGCAACAGGCGTCGTGCAACAGGCGTCGCGTAACAGCCGTCGTGCGACAAGGGAGGCGTGCGGATCGCAAGCCGGCCGCATCGTGCGCGCCGGACGGAGGGCCGGGGCAGCGCAGCCCCGCACGTCAGTGCTTCACCCGCGACACGAACAGCGTCTTCATCGCGCCGGGCATCCGCGCGATCGGCGCATGTTCCCCGGTATTGCCGAAACCGGCACGCTCATAGAAGCGGATCGCGTTGCGGTTGGCGTCGGCGATCCACGCGTAGATGTCCTGCGCACCGCGTTCGGCAAGCCACTCGCTCGCCGTCTCGACGAGCAGCAGGCCGCCGCGCAGATGACGCACCGCATGCGCGACCCACAGCTCGCTGACGAATGCGCGGCGCTCGGGCGTATTGTCGAAATACGCGCCGATCATCCCGGCCGGATGGCCTTCGGTATAAAGCAGGAACGTCGTCGACTGATCGGACGTCGCGCGTTGCGCGGCAATCACCGCCGCCGCGTCGGCGTCGACGTTCAGCAATTCGGCCTCCGGCGCTTCGCCCGGTGCGTAGGGCTCACGCAGCGACGCGGCGCGGAGTTCGCGATACACGATGCCCTGGTCGGCAGCGATACGACGAACGGTCAAGGTCGAACTCATGCAGGCACAGCCCCCTTCGGACAGCAAGCTATTAGCTTCAACCGAAAGCGGGGCATGAGTCAAATCGTTATTTTCAAATGCTGGCGCGAATCGAAAGGCAACAGGCGTTGCAACCGCACGGTGACACCGCCGCACGCGTGTTCCTGTGCACATGCAGCATCGCGGCCGGACCACTCGCTGCGCACCGCGACAGCTCGCCCGACGCTGGGTCCGTCGGGCGGGCCGCCTTGATCGACGGGGCCGTGCGCTCGACAACCCAAGCGCGCCGGGTCGGCATCGCCGTCATGTCGCGTAATACAGCCCGACCGGAATCGAACGAACCGCCAATTCGCCGCGCGCCCTTTTTGCGTCGCAACATCTGTTGTTCGGCACACACACCCGATGCGCACACTGTGCGCCGTCCGGATTTCGTCTGACAATTGCGCCGCTCCGGCCTGGCGAAATCTTGCCGCCCGTCTGTTTCAATCACGGCGCGCGCGCCCTTCCCCGCGCGCGCCGCCGACACCGCGCCGTTTGGAGTTTCCCGCCTAGCGTGCGGGTTTGGAAAAGCAGGGCCGCGAGTCGTATAACAGGCAGAACCGGGCCACGACCCGGTGCCGCGCACGCGTGCCGCGCGGACCAACGACCGGATTCAGACAAACACGGAGGGAGACAATGGCAATGACCGACGGATCGGCGTCGCGCTGGTCGGATGGCAAACGCTATCTCTGGCTGCTTGGCGCGCTGACGATCACGCTGCCGGTCCTGGCGGCCCAGCTCGCGCTGTCGACCGGCCTGCACATCTTCTGGTGGTTCGGGCCGCTGTTCGCATTCGGCGTGATCCCGGTCCTCGACACGCTGATCGGCGACGACCGCGACAATCCCCCAGAGGACGTCGTGCCGCGTCTCGAGAAGGAGCACTATTACCGGCTGATCGTCTACCTCGCGACGCTCGTCGAATACGTCGCGTTCTTCATCGGCGTGTGGATCGTCGGCACGCATGCGCTCGCGTGGTACGACTACGTCGGCTTCGCGATGTCACTCGGCGCGGCGACCGGCATCTCGATCAACACCGCGCACGAGCTCGGGCACAAGACCAGCCGCTTCGAACGCTGGCTCGCGAAGATCACGCTCGCGCCGGTCGCCTACGGGCACTTCTTCGTCGAGCACAACCGCGGCCATCACGTGCGCGTCGCGACCGCCGAGGATCCGGCGAGCGCCCGCTTCGGCGAATCGTTCTGGGCGTTCCTGCCGCGCACCGTCGTCGGCAGCATCCGCTCCGCGTGGCATCTGGAAAAGACCCGCCTCGCGCGGCTCGGCAAGTCGCCGTGGACCTGGCGCAACGAAGTGCTGCACGCGTGGGCGATGACGGCCGTCGTGTGGGGCGTCGCGATCGCACTGGCCGGCAAGGTCGTGATTCCGTTCCTGCTGATCCAGGCGGCTTACGGCGCGTCGCTGCTCGAGGTCGTGAACTACGTCGAGCATTACGGGCTCGGGCGCAGGAAACTGCCGAGCGGCCGCTACGCGCGCTGTACGCCGCAGCATTCGTGGAACAGCAATCACGTCGTGACGAACCTGTTCCTGTACCAATTGCAGCGGCACGCCGACCATCACGCGAATCCGACCCGCTCGTACCAGGCGCTGCGCCACTTCGACGATTCGCCGCAACTGCCGGCCGGCTACGCGACGATGATCCTGCTCGCGTACATCCCGCCGCTCTGGTATCGCGTGATGAACCCGCGCGTCGTCGCGCACTACGGCGGCGACATGGCGCAATCGAACATCAAGCCGTCGATCCGGCACAAGGTGCTCGCGCAGTACGGGGCGGCGGCTTGAGCGTGCGGCGTGCGGCAGGTGTCCGGGGGCATCGGGCACGTGCCGCGCGCCGCACCGTCATCGTCACACGGCCACTGCGTCCGGTAGCCTGAACACCGTCACCGCGTGCCGCAGCGCGCTGGCCTGCTCCGCGAGCGCCTGCGTCGCCGCCGATGCCTGTTCGACCAGCGCCGCGTTGCGCTGCGTCGCGTCGTCCATCTGCGTGACCGCGATGTTGACCTGCTGAATCCCGCCGCTCTGCTCCTGCGTTGCCGACGCGATCTCCGCGACGATCGTCGTGACCCGCTGCGCCGCGCCGACGATCTCCTGGATCGATTCGCCTGCGCGGCCGATCAGCGCGGCGCCTGCATCGACGCGCTGCGTCGACTGTTCGATCAGCCCCTTGATTTCCTTCGCCGCGGCGGCGCTGCGCTGCGCGAGCGTGCGCACCTCGGCCGCGACGACCGCGAACCCGCGCCCCTGCTCGCCCGCGCGCGCGGCTTCGACCGCCGCGTTCAGCGCGAGGATGTTGGTCTGGAACGCGATCCCGTCGATCACGGCGATGATCTCGCCAACCTTCGCCGAGCTATCGGCGATCCCGCTCATCGTCTCCACTGCCTGCGTCATCACGCCGCCGCCTGCCGACGCGATGCCGGACGCGTCGTTGGCAAGCCGGGCCGCCTGCTGCGCATGTTCGGCCGACTGCCGCACGGTGCCCGTCAGTTGCTCCATGCTCGCCGCGGTTTCTTCCAGCGACGCGGCCTGCGCTTCCGTGCGCGCGGACAGGTCGTGGTTGCCCGCCGCGATCTGCGCGCTCGCAGCCGCAACCGCTTCCGCATGCGTGCGGACCTCGAGCACGACACCCGACAGGCTCGTCTGCATCGTCTGCAGCGCGCGCAGCAACTCGGCGATCTCGTCGCGGCCGCTTGCGTCGACTTCGCGCGTCAGGTCGCCGTCGGCGACCGCCTTCGCGCAGGCGACTGCCGCGTCGAGCGGCCGCAGGATCGAGCGGCTGAACAGGAACGCGCCGATCATCGCGATGCCGAGCACGACAACCATCAGCACAAGACTCGCGACCGTCGCATGGCGCGCGTCGCGGCTCGCCTGCTCGGACACCGCAGCGCTTTCGTCGGCGATCGTCTTCGCGGCCCGTTCGAGCAGCGCGGCCGGCTCGCGATCGACGCCCGCGACGGCCGCATCGCCCGCCGTCGGCTCGAAGCCGGCGGCCTTGAACGCGTCGAAGCCGCGCCGATAGCCGTCGCCCATCGCCGCATGCGCGCGCATGAACTGCTCGACGAGCGCGCGGCTTTCGCCGGGCGGCAACTGCTTGTCGAGCTGCGCGGCGAGCGTATCGACCGTGCGCTCGCGCGTCTGGAACGCGCTCCAGTACTTGTCGAGCTTGTCCGGCTGCTTGCCGCGCAGCAGCGTGTCCTTCCATTCCTGGACCTGCAGCTTGAACTGCACGAGGGTCGCGGACGCGAGCCGCTCGTTGGCGACGTTCGTCTGCACGTCGTTCGCGAACGTGTCGATCGAGCGATTGAGGATGTGAATGCCGTACAGCGCGCCGGACAGCATCAGCAGCAGCGCAACGGCGAATGCGAGGGGAATCTTGTAGCTCAGCTTCATGGGACCTTGAGTCGACAGGGCGCGGCGTCGCAACATGGACGCCTGCCGCCGAACCCAGTTAACGGCGCACAAGCTGAAGGCTTAAAGCAGAGGAAAACGATTGGCGCGAATTGCAGTCGCGTGCCGAATGGCGAATCGAATCGAGCGACCCAAAACGAAAAACCCCTTGATCCTTCCGGATCAAGGGGCTTCGTATTCTGGCGGAGAGGGTGGGATTCGAACCCACGGTACGGGGAAACCGTACGCCTGATTTCGAGTCAGGTACATTCGACCACTCTGCCACCTCTCCTTCCTTGCTGCTTCATTTCCCGGTTGGTCGTTTCCGGGAAAGAAAAGATTATAAAACGATCTCTTCGAAACTCACAAGCCCTTTTTGCAAATTCTTTTGCGGGGCCTTCGGAAGCCGATCGCGGGGCAATCTCACGACGCCTGTGCAGGCGCGTCGATCCGCTCGAGACCGCCCATGTACGGACGCAGCACCTCGGGCACCGTGACCGAGCCGTCGGCGTTCTGGTAGTTCTCGAGCACGGCCACCAGCGTGCGACCGACCGCGAGGCCCGACCCGTTCAGCGTATGCACGAGCTCCGGCTTGCCCTGCGCATTGCGGAAGCGTGCCTGCATCCGGCGCGCCTGGAACGCCTCGGTGTTCGAGCAGCTCGAGATCTCGCGATACGTGTTCTGCGCGGGCAGCCACACTTCGAGGTCGAACGTCTTCGCGGCCGCGAAGCCCATGTCGCCCGTGCACAGCGTGATCACGCGGTACGGCAGGCCGAGCTTCTGCAGGATCGCTTCCGCATGACCGACCATCTCGTCGAGCGCCGCGTACGACGCTTCCGGCGCGACGATCTGCACCATCTCGACCTTGTCGAACTGGTGCTGGCGGATCATCCCGCGCGTGTCGCGGCCGTACGAGCCCGCTTCCGAACGGAAGCACGGCGAATGCGCGGTCAGCTTGATCGGCAGCGCGGATGCGTCGACGATCGATTCGCGCACGGTGTTCGTCAGCGAGATTTCCGACGTCGAGATCAGGTATTGCGTGACGGTGTTTTCCGCGCCGCCCTTCTCGACGCGGAACATGTCGTCCGCGAATTTCGGCAGCTGGCCCGTGCCGTACAGGATGTCCGGGTTCACGATGTACGGCGTGTACGTTTCCGTATAGCCGTGCTGCTGCGTGTGCGTGTCGATCATGAACTGCGCGAGCGCGCGGTGCAGGCGTGCGATCGCCCCGCGCAGCATCGTGAAGCGCGCGCCGGCCAGCTTCGCGCCGGTTTCGAAATCGAGACCGAGCGGCGTGCCGACGTCGACGTGATCCTTCACGTCGAAATCGAACTGTCGCGGCGTGCCCCAGCGGCGCACCTCGACGTTGTCGTTCTCGTCGTTGCCGACCGGCACGCTGTCGTGCGCGATGTTCGGCATGCCCAGCATCAGGTCGGACAGGCGCGCCTGGATGTCGACGAGCGTCGCCTCCGACGCCTTCATCTCGTCGCCGATGCCGCCGACCTCGGCCATCACCGCCGACGTGTCCTCGCCCTTGCCCTTCATCGCGCCGATCTGCTTCGACAGGCTGTTGCGACGCGCCTGGAGTTCTTCGGTACGGGTCTGGATCGCACGGCGTTCCGCTTCGAGCGCGGAGAACGCGGCGACGTCGAGGGTGTAGCCGCGATCGGCGAGGCGCTTCGCGACGCCGTCGAGGTCTTTGCGCAGCAACTGGATGTCGAGCATGGGAGGACTGGAGAATCGTTGTGTAAGACGGGAATTCTAACGCACCGCGAGGCTGCCACGGCGTCGGCCTGATGGACGACGCCGCAAACCGGCGCCCCGTGGCAGTATCGCATTGCCGGTACGCGTGTCGCGCCGGCAACACGCCCCGAATGGAGAACCGATGGCCATCGAACTGGACAAGGACGTGCGCGACCGCGCAATCGCGTCGCTGCAACGCTATTTCACCGAAAACATGGAGGAGCCGATCGGCAATATCCAGGCCGGCGCGCTGCTGCATTTCTTCGTCGAGGAAATCGCGCCCGCGATCTACAACGTCGCGATCGCCGACGCGCAACAACGCCTGCACGCGCGCATCGCCGAACTCGACATCGAGTGTCACGAGGAGCCGTTCGGCTACTGGAAGAAGCAGCCGGCACGCAAGCGCTGACGCGGGACCACAGCGGCGGGCCTGCATCGAGCCCGTTGCCGAAGCGCACGGCCGCAGCTCAGACCGGAGCCCGCTACGCGCGCCACCCCGCGCCGACGCGGCCCATGAACGTCCCGCGCCATCGGCAAGACCGGCGCTAGTCCTTCTTGCCGGCCTCGCGATCGAGTTCGCGCAGCCATGCGAGCTTGTCGGCGATCTTCGATTCGAGCCCGCGCGGCACCGGCTTGTACCAGCGCGGCTCGCGCATGCCGTCCGGCAGATACGTCTCGCCCGCCGCGTATGCGTTCGGCTCGTCGTGCGCGTAGCGGTACGCGTGGCCGTAGCCGAGCTCCTTCATCAGCTTGGTCGGCGCATTGCGCAGATGCACGGGCACCTCGCGCGACTTGTCCTGCTTCACGAACGCCATCGCCTGGTTGAATGCGTTGTAGCCGGCGTTGCTCTTCGCGGCGCACGCGAGATAGATCACCGCCTGGCCGAGCGCCAGCTCGCCTTCGGGCGAGCCGAGCCGTTCGTAGGTCTCGGCCGCGTCGTTCGCCATCTGCATCGCGCGCGGATCGGCGAGGCCGATGTCTTCCCACGCCATCCGCACGATCCGCCGCGCGAGGTACTTCGGATCCGCGCCGCCGTCGATCATCCGGCAGAACCAGTACAGCGCGCCGTCCGGGCTCGATCCGCGCACCGACTTGTGCAGCGCCGAGATCTGGTCGTAGAAGTTGTCGCCGCCCTTGTCGAAACGGCGCGCATTCAGCGTCATCGCGCTGCTGACGAACTCGGCGTCGATCGTCGTCACGCCCGCGGACGCCGCCGCCGTCTGCGCCTGCTCGAGCAGGTTCAGGAAGCGGCGCGCGTCGCCGTCCGCATAGCCGACCAGCGTATCGATCGCCTTGTCGTCGAACGCGAGGCCGTCGAGCGCGATTTCCTGCGCGCGCTTCAGCAGCTGGCGCATCTCGTCGTCGGTCAGCGACTTCAGCACGTACACCTGCGCGCGCGACAGCAGCGCCGAGTTGACCTCGAAGCTCGGGTTCTCGGTCGTCGCGCCAATGAAGGTCACGAGCCCCGATTCGACGAACGGCAGCAGCGCATCCTGCTGCCCCTTGTTGAAGCGGTGGATCTCGTCGACGAACAGGATCGTGTGGCGGCCCGTGCGGTTGAGCGTATCCTGCGCGTGCTCCATCGACTCGCGGATGTCCTTCACGCCGCCGAGCACCGCGGACAGCGCAATGAACTCGCAATCGAACGCGAGCGCGGTGAGCCGCGCGAGCGTGGTCTTGCCGACGCCGGGCGGCCCCCACAGGATCATCGAATGCGGCTTGCCCGATTCGAACGCGAGCCGCAGCGGCTTGCCTTCACCGAGCAAATGCGTCTGGCCGATCACCTCGGCGAGCGTCTTCGGCCGCAGCGCCTCGGCGAGCGGCCGGCGCGGTTCGACTTGAAACAGGTCGGACATGAACCCTCGCTCCACATCAAACGTTGGCGGCCGAACGCGGCCGCCGGACCCGCCATTATGACAGCCGCACGACGGCGCCGCCGCGCCCGGTGCCCGCGCCCGGAAACGACACGGGCCTGCCGTCGCTGGCAGGCCCGTGTCGGCCTCGACGCGCCGGCGCCGGTCAGCCGGTGATCACGTCCGCGCCCTTCGGCACGACGAACTTGAACGTGTCGGACTTCAGCGGCGGGTTGGTCTGGATGTTCGTGAACGTCAGCAGCGTAACGTTGCCGAACACGTCGTGCAGCTCCATCGCGGCGAGCGTGCCGTTCTTGAAACCGATGCCGATCCGCTGGAACTGCGTGTCCTGCGCCTTCGGCAGCATCTCGAGCCACTCGATGCCGCCCTTCTCGCCCGCATCGCGCAGCGTGTAGTTCTTGTCGACGTCGTTGCTGCCGAACAGGATCGCGGCGGGGCTCGCGCCAAGCGCGCCGGCCAGCTTGCGCTCGGTGACCTGGTTCAGGTCGCGGTCGTAGACGTACAGCTTGTCGCCGTCGGCCTGCAGCACCTGCTGGTACGGCTTCTGGTACGTCCAGATGAACTTGCCCGGACGCGAGAACACGAACGTGCCGCTTGAATTGTCGGTGGCCTTCGGCACCGCCTGCGCGGCGCTCGCGCCCTTCGCGGGCGCCTTGACGATCTGCTGCGTGAACTCGCCCTTCGCCGAACGCACTTGCGACACGAAGGCCTTCAGCTGTTCGGTGCCGCCCGCGAACGCGTGCGTCGCCGCGAGCATCAGCGATGCGCCGGCGAGCGCCGCGCCGAGCCAGCGCCGCGTCGAACGAAGGGAATGGGCGAACGGATGTTGCTGCATGGTGCGGTTTTCTCCCTGGGTGGCCGGCGCCGCGAGCGCCGCGGACTCATTCCGCGTCGCGCGCCGGCACAAGAATTTCGCGGTTGCCGCTCGACGACATCGCCGACACGAGCCCCGACTGCTCCATCTGCTCGAGCAGGCGTGCCGCGCGGTTGTAGCCGATCCGCAGATGGCGCTGCACGAGCGAGATCGACGCGCGGCGGTTCTTGATGACGATCTCGACCGCCTGGTCGTACAGCGGATCAGACTCGCCGCCGCCTTCGCCGGTTCCCGCGCCGGCCGAGCCCTCGTCGCCGTCGGCGGTGCCGCCTTCGAGCAGGCCCTCGATGTAGTTCGGCTCGCCCTGCTCCTTGAGCTTGTCGACGACGCGGTGCACTTCGTCGTCGGCGACGAACGCGCCGTGCACGCGCACCGGCAGCCCGGTGCCGGGCGGCAGGTAAAGCATGTCGCCCATCCCGAGCAGCGATTCGGCGCCCATCTGGTCGAGAATCGTGCGCGAGTCGATCTTCGACGACACCTGGAATGCGATGCGCGTCGGCACGTTGGCCTTGATGAGGCCCGTGATCACGTCGACCGACGGACGCTGCGTCGCGAGGATCAGGTGAATCCCGGCCGCGCGCGCCTTCTGCGCGATCCGCGCGATCAGCTCCTCGACCTTCTTGCCGACGACCATCATCAGGTCGGCGAGCTCGTCGATCACGACGACGATGTTCGGCAGCCGGCCGAGCGGCTCCGGATCGTCCGGCGTCAGGCTGAACGGATTCGGGATCTTCTCCTCGCGCTTGTTCGCCTCATCGATCTTGTTGTTGTAGCCCGCGAGGTTGCGCACGCCGAGCTTGCTCATCAGCTTGTAGCGGCGCTCCATCTCGGCGACCGTCCAGTTGAGCGCGTTGCCCGCCTGGCGCATGTCGGTAACGACCGGGCACAGCAGATGCGGAATGCCTTCGTAGACGCTCATTTCGAGCATCTTCGGATCGATCAGGATCAGGCGCACCTGCTCGGCGCTCGCCTTGTACAGCAGCGACAGGATCATCGCGTTGATGCCGACCGACTTGCCCGAGCCCGTGGTGCCCGCCACCAGCAGGTGCGGCATCTTCGCGAGATCCGCGCACACGGGCTTGCCGCCGATGTCCTTGCCGAGGCTCAACGTCAGCGCCGACGGCGCGGCCGCGTACACCTCGGAGCCGATGATCTCCGACAGGTGCACGGTCTGGCGGCGCTGGTTCGGCAGTTCGAGCGCCATGTAGTTCTTGCCTGGGATCGTCTCGACGACGCGGATCGACACGAGCGACAGCGAGCGCGCGAGGTCCTTCGCGAGGTTGACGATCTGGCTGCCCTTCACGCCGGTCGCCGGCTCGATCTCGTAGCGCGTGACGACCGGGCCCGGATACGCGGCGACGACGCTCGCCTCGACGCCGAAGTCCTTCAGCTTCTTCTCGATCAGGCGCGACGTGAATTCGAGCGTGTCGGCAGGGATCGCTTCCTGCGCCTTCGGCGCCGGGTCGAGCAGCGAGATCGGCGGCAGCGTCGAATCGCCCGGCAGGTCGGTGAAGAGCGGCACCTGGCGCTCCTTCTCGACGCGCTCGGACTTCGCCGGCGTCACCACCGGCGGCACGATCGTCACCGGCTCGTGATCCTCGATGCGCACGCGCTCCTCCTCGACCTTGCCTTCGCGGCGCACGGCCGCGGCCTCGCCGAGCTTGCGGTCGCGCTCGGCCTCGCGGCGCAGCTTCGCGACGTTGACGGCCGACAGGATCGCGCCGCCGATGCGTTCGGCGACCGACAGCCACGAGAACCGGAAATACAGCGACAGGCCGATCGCGAGCGCGACCAGCAGCAGCAGCGTGCCGCCCGTGAAGCCGAACGCATGCGACATCGCGCCCGCGACCGCCTCGCCGACGACGCCGCCCGGCGCGCGCGGCAGCTGCACCTTCAGCGACCACATGCGCAGCGCCTCGATGCCGTCGCACGCGAGCAGCACGAGCACGAACGCGAACACTTCGGTCAGCCAGCCGATCGGCCGCTCCGGCTCGTCGGCGAGCGCCTCGTGGCGGGTGATGCGTCGGTAGTTGGCGGCGATGCGCCGCCCGAGCGGCACGATCAGCCAGTAGGCCGACAGGCCGAACAGCAGCAGGATGATGTCGGCCGTCCACGCGCCGACGCGGCCCGCCCAGTTCGTGATGTGATCGACCTGCGCCGCGTGCGTCCAGCTCGGATCGCGGCGGCTGTAGCTCAACAGGGCCATCACCAGAAACGCGCAGAGCGCAACCTGGAGAATCCAGCGGATCTCCGTGAGGAGCTTCGACATCCGGTGCGGCAACGCCTGTGCCTGAGCGGAATAAGGAGCTTTTGCCATGAATCCGTATAAAGAAGACGGGCCGCGCACGCTGCACGCCCGTCAATCGTTCGATCCCGCTTATTGTAAACGCTGCGCCGCCCGCCCAAGTGTAAATGACGGTTACATGGGGCCGCCGAGGTGGGGCCGCCGAGGTGCGGCCGGCGAGGTGGGGCCGCCTAGGTGTGGCCGCGCAGTTGGAGCCGCCGAGGTAGGGCCGCGTAGTAGATGCGGCCGGCCACGTGTGGCCGCCTAGGTGGGACCGCCTGGGTGGATCCGCCCTGGTGCGCCCGGCGACGCGGGGTCGCCCAGATGCGGCCACTCGCCGGCGCGACAGCCCCTCCCCCGCGAAACGCTATCGCCGCGATTGAAACTCTCGTTCGGCAGCGCAGCAACAGGGCCTTTATAATGCGCGTCTGATACCCATCTACGGTGGCATCCCGGTCACCCTCGACCGTCCGGCGCGCTCACCCCGCACGCCGCGGCCGCCTTTTACGGATTTCGCACATGTCCACGCCCAAACACGCCAAAGTCCTGATTCTCGGTTCCGGCCCCGCCGGCTATACGGCTGCCGTCTACGCGGCGCGCGCCAACCTGTCCCCGGTGCTGGTCACCGGCATCGCTCAGGGCGGCCAGCTGATGACCACGACCGACGTCGAAAACTGGCCGGCGGACGCGAAGGGCGTGCAGGGTCCCGATCTGATGCAGCGCTTCCTCGAACACGCGGAACGCTTCAACACCGAGATCCTGTTCGACCACATCCACACCGCGAAGCTGCACGAGAAGCCGATCCGCCTGATCGGCGACGCCGGCGAATACACGTGCGACTCGCTGATCATCGCGACCGGCGCGTCCGCGCAGTATCTCGGCCTGCCGTCCGAGGAAGCGTTCATGGGCAAGGGCGTGTCGGCCTGCGCGACCTGCGACGGCTTCTTCTATCGCGGCCAGAACGTCGCGGTGGTCGGCGGCGGCAACACCGCGGTCGAGGAAGCGCTCTACCTGACGGGCATCGCGAACAAGGTCACGGTGATCCACCGCCGCGACAAGTTCCGCGCGGAGCCGATCCTCGTCGACCGCCTGCTCGAGAAGGAAAAGGAAGGCAAGGTCGAGATCAAGTGGAACCACGTGCTCGACGAAGTGACGGGCGAGGATTCGGGCGTAACGGGCCTGCGCCTGAAGAACGTGCAGACCGGCGCAACGGAAGACATCCAGGTGCAGGGCCTGTTCGTCGCGATCGGCCACAAGCCGAACACGGACATCTTCCAGGGCCAGCTCGAGATGAAGGACGGCTACATCCTGACGCAGAGCGGCCTGCACGGCAACGCGACGGCCACCAGCGTGCCGGGCGTGTTCGCCGCGGGCGACGTGCAGGACAACGTGTACCGCCAGGCGATCACGAGCGCCGGCACCGGCTGCATGGCCGCGCTCGACGCGCAGCGCTACCTCGAGGGCCTGCACGACCACAAGTAAGCAGGCCCGCAGCGCGTGCCATTGCGCGGCGGGCGCTACAATGGCGTCCGCTGCCGCGACGCAGGCCCGCCGAAAAGCCGCTGCCGACGCAGCGGCTTTTTTTCGTGCCCGCGCGTGCCCGCGCGATTGCCTTGCGTGTGTGAATCATGGCGAAGAATCAACCCCATCCGAGCGACCCCGCGAAGCGGCAGGCCGCCGCCCGTCCCAAGCAACCCGCGCCCGCCGCGCCACCGGCGCCCGAGCCCGCCGCGCTGCGCGGCCAGGGACTCGCCGGCCTCGGCGCGCTGCGCACGGCGCTCAAGGGCGAAGCCGAGCGCCGCGAGCGCGAGCGCACCGAAACCGCGAAGGCAACGCGCCAGGCCGAAGCCGACGCGAACCTGTTCCGCAACGAGATCGGTGCGATCCGGCCGCTCAACGCGCCGCCGCGCGCGGCGGCCGGCCGCACGCCGCCCGACCCCGTGCCGAAGCAGACGCAGCGCGACGAGGAAGCGGTGCTGAACGCGACGCTGTCCGACGAGTTCGATCCCGAAACGCTGCTCGACAGCGACGAGTCGCTGTACTACCACCGCCCCGGCGTGAGCCGCGACGTCGTGCGCAAGCTGCGCAGCGGCGCGTGGATCGTCCAGGCGCAGCTCGACCTGCACGGAATGCGGCGCGACGAAGCGCGCGACGCGCTGGCCGCCTTCATCCGCGAGTCCGGCAAGAAAGGGCTGCGCTGCCTGCGCGTGATCCACGGCAAGGGCCTGGGCTCCATCGGCAAGGAGCCGGTGCTGAAAGGCAAGGTGCGCGCGTGGCTCGTCCAGAAGGAAGAAGTGATCGCGTTCTGCGAGGCGCGCAGCCACGACGGCGGCGCGGGCGCGGTGCTCGTGCTGCTGCAGCCGCTCACGGCGCCCGCCGATCGGGGGCCGCGTGCCGCATCCTAGGCTGACGCTCGCGATCGCGGTACTCGAGGCGATCGCGACGCTCGCGTTCGCGATTTCCGGCTTCATCGAAGCGCGCAAGAACCGGCTCGACTCGGTCGGCACGTTCGTCGTCGCGCTCGCCACCGCCTTCGGCGGCGGCACGCTGCGCGACATCCTGCTCGAACGCCGGCCGTTCTACTGGGTCGTGCACGACGACTACGTGATCGCGATCTTCGTGCTGGCGCTGTTCGCGCCGTTCGTGCTGAGGATGCTGTCGCGGCTGTCGGCCGAGCGGCTGCTGCTCGTCGCGGACGCGGTCGGGCTCGGCATCTTCAGCATCTCCGGCACGTCGATCGCGCTCGACGCCGAGATGCCACACTTCATCGCGGTGATGATGGGCGTGATCACCGGCGTCGTCGGCGGGATCATCCGCGACGTGCTGTGCAACGACATCCCGCTGATCCTGCGCGATTCGCGGCCGTACGCGACCTGCGCGTTCGTCGGCTGCTGGTTCTACCTGCTGCTCGTGTGGCTGCAGGTCGATTCCGTCTACAGCGTGCTGCTGGCGACCGGCTTCATCCTCGCCGCGCGGCTCGCCACATTCAAGTTCGACGTGCGGCTGCCGCACTGAGCGGCACACGCGTCCGCACAAAAACAAGGGGCCGTCGAAACGGCCCCTTGTCGTTTGAGCGACCTGCGCTGACGCGTCAGGCGATCCGCTCCTCCGACGCCGGATCGAACAGCACCGCCTTCGACACGTCGAACAGCAGCGACAGCGTCTGCTCCGGCTGCGGGTTCGCGGCCGGATGCACGCGGCTCACGATGCGCTTGCCGTTCACCTGCGCGAACACGTGCGTGTCCGGGCCGGTCGGCTCGGTCACGTCGACGCGCACGTCGAGCGGCTGCAGGTGCGACGCATCGCCGTTGTGCGCGCTGCGCGCGTCGGTGATGCGCTCCGGGCGCAGCCCGAGGATCACCTCGCGGCCGACGTAGGACTTCAGCTTCGCCGCGTCGAACGGCAGGTTCAGCGCGCCGCGCGCGACGCCCGTGTCGATCTCCAGCGCAACGCCGCTGCCCTGCTCGACGAGCCGGCCGTTGATGAAGTTCATCGGCGGCGCGCCGATGAAGCCCGCGACGAACAGGTTCGACGGCGAATCGTAGATCTCCTGCGGCGCGCCGAACTGCTGGACGACGCCATCCTTCATCACCGCGATGCGATCGCCGAGCGTCATCGCCTCGATCTGGTCGTGCGTCACGTAGACGATCGTCGTGCCGAGACGCTGGTGCAGCAGCTTGATCTCCGCGCGCATCTCGATGCGCAGCTTCGCGTCGAGGTTCGAAAGCGGCTCGTCGAACAGGAACATCACGGGATCGCGCGCAAGCGCGCGGCCCATCGCGACACGCTGCCGCTGGCCGCCCGACAGCTGCCCGGGCTTGCGGTCGAGCAAGTGCGAGATCTGCAGCATGTTCGACACGCGATCGACGATCTGCGCCTGCTCGCTCTTCGGCACCTTGCGGATGTTCAGGCCGAACGAGATGTTCTCGCGCACCGTCATCGACGGATACAGCGCGTACGACTGGAACACCATCGCGATGTCGCGGTCCTTCGGCGACAGGTCGTTGACGACCTTGCCGTCGATCCGGATCTCGCCGCTCGTGACCGTCTCGAGCCCGGCGATCATGTTGAGCAGCGTCGATTTCCCGCAGCCCGAGCCGCCGACGAGAATCAGGAACTGACCGTCCTCGATGTCGATGTCGACACCCTTCAGGACGGGCACGCCGTTCGGGTAGGTCTTGTACACGTCACGGATGGAAAGGCTTGCCATGCTGTGAATCCTCTGTCTCTTGCGGTGCGCCGCGCGCACCGCGTCCGGTTCGTTTCGATGCGCCGCGCGTCGCGCGGCAGGTTCGTCGTGTCGTGGAAAACCGCGCTCAGCCCTTCACCGCGCCCGCCGTCAGGCCGCGCACGAAGTAGCGGCCGGCGATCACGTAGACGAGCAGCGTCGGCAGCGCGGCGATGATCGCGCCCGCCATGTCGACGTTGTATTCCTTCACGCCCGTCGACGTGTTGACGAGGTTGTTCAGCGCGACCGTGATCGGCATCGAGTCGACGCCGGAGAACACGATCCCGAACAGGAAGTCGTTCCAGATCTGCGTGAACTGCCAGATCAGGCACACCATGAAGATCGGCAGCGACACCGGCAGCAGGATCTTCGTGAAGATCGTGAAGAAGCCCGCGCCGTCGATCCGCGCGGCCTTCACGAGCTCGGCCGGCACGCTCACGTAGAAGTTGCGGAAGAACATCGTCGTGAACGCGATCCCGTACACGACGTGCACGAACACGAGGCCGGGAATCGTGTTGGCGAGGCCCAGCATTCCCTGCAGGCGCGCCATCGGCAGCAGGATCACCTGGAACGGGATGAAGCAGCCGACCAGCAGCATCGTGAACAGCGCATCCGCGCCGCGGAAGCGCCAGTGCGTGAGCACGTAGCCGTTGAACGCGCCGATCAGCGACGAGATCAGCACGGCCGGGATCACCATCTGCAGCGAGTTCAGGAAGAACGGTTTCATGCCGTCGCAGCGCACGCCGGTGCACGCTCCGCTCCACGCCTTCACCCACGGATCGATGGTCCAGTGCGTCGGCGGCGTCAGCAGGTTGCCGGTGCGCAGCTGGTCGAGATCCTTGAACGACGTCGACAGCATCACGTAGATCGGGAACAGGAAGTACAGCGCGAACAGGATCAATGCGGCGTAAATGACCGCACGGCTGATGGTCATCTTAGGCTGCATTGCGCGTGCTCCTCGATTCCAGGTACATCAGCGGCACGAGCACCGCGACGACGGTCGCGAGCATCATCACCGACGATGCGGCGCCGAGGCCGAGCTGGCCGCGGTTGAACGAAAACGTGTACATGAACATCGCCGGCAGCGACGACGACGTGCCGGGCCCGCCGGCCGTCAGCGCGACGACGAGGTCGAAGGTCTTGATCGTGATGTGGCACAGGATCAGCAGCACCGAGAAGAACACCGGGCGCATGCTCGGGATCACGATCTTGCGGTAGATCGTCGGCATTGTCGCGCCGTCGACCTGCGCGGCCTTGAAGATCTCGCTGTCGACGCCGCGCAGCCCGGCCAGGAACAGCGCCATCACGAAGCCGGTCGATTGCCAGACGGCCGCGATCACGACGCAGAAGATCGCCTTGTCCGGATCGCCGAGCCAGTCGAACGAGAAGCTCGTCCAGCCCCAGTCGTGCATCACCTTCTCGAGGCCGAGGCCCGGGTTCAGGATCCACTGCCACGCGGTGCCCGTCACGATGAACGACAGCGCCATCGGATACAGGAAGATCGCGCGCAGCGCGCCTTCGTTGCGGATCTTCTGGTCGAGCAGGATCGCGAGAAAGAGACCGAGCGCGACGCAGATCGCGATGAACGGAATGCCGAACCAGCCGAGGTTCGCGGCGGAGGTCCACCACACGTCGTTCTGGAACAGGTCCGTGTAACGGCCGAAGCCGTCGAATTCGTAGTTTGGCAACAGCCGCGAACGGGTCAGCGACAGATAGCCGGTAATCAGGATGAAACCGTAGATGAACACCACGGCGATCGCCACGCTGGGCGCGAGCACGAGCTTCGGTATCCAGCGGTCGGCGAAGGCCGACATCGGCGACACGCGCCGTGCGGCGGCAGCGCCGGATCCGTTTCCGCTAAGAGGGGCAGCCACTTGATTCGACTCCTGGGACGAAAGTGACGCCGGCCGGCCAAACCGGCGCCGGCGTCGGGTACGGCGCGGGCCCGGACGGCGGGCCCGTTTGCTGCTGAGACAAACGATACGAAAGCGCCCGGCAGGTGAAGCAGGTCCGGCCGGGCGTTCGTCGCGCGCGTTACTTCACCTTCGCGGCCTTCGCGAGCGCGGCGACCGCGCTCTTCGAATCCTGCTGCGAGTTCATGAACTTCGTCACGACGTCGGTGATCGCGCCGGCGGTTGCGTCACCCTGCGCCATCCCGTGCGCGAGCGACGGCACGAAGCCGCCCGACTTGATCGCCGTCTGCTCGTCCGCATACGACTTCTTCGCGCAGTCGTCGAACTTGTCCATCTTCACGCCGAGGCGCACCGGCACCGAGCCTTTCAGCAGGCTGAACTGCTCCTGGAAGTCAGGCGACATGATGGTTTTCGCGAGCGCGATCTGGCCCGGCGTCGCGGCGTTCTGGCCCTTCTGCTGGAAGAACACGAACGAATCGACGTTGAACGTGTAGGCGTTCGCGGTGCCCGGCACCGGCGCGCAGACATAGTCCTTGCCCGGCTGCTTGCCGGCGTTCACGAACTCGCCCTTCGCCCAGTCGCCCATGAACTGCATGCCGGCCTTGCCGTTGATGACCATCGCGGTCGCGAGGTTCCAGTCGCGGCCGTTGCGGCCGCTGTCGAAGTAGCCCTGGATCTTGCGCACCGTGTTGAACACGTCGAGCATCTGCGGCGACGTGAGCGTCGCCTGGTCGAGATCGACGAGCGCCTTCTTGTAGAACGCCGGGCCCTGCGACAGCACGACGTCTTCCCACAGCGTCAGGTCCTGCCACGGCTGGCCGCCCATCGCGACCGGCTGGATGCCCGCAGCCTTCAGCTTGTCGGCGACCGCGAAGAATTCGGGCCAGGTGGTCGGCACCTTCGCGCCGACCTTGTCGAGCGCGGTCTTGTTGATATAGAGCCAGTTCACGCGGTGCACCGAGAACGGCGCGCCGACGGTGTGGCCCTTGTATTTCATGATCTTGTCGATTTCCGGCGGCAGGTTCTGCTTCCAGTCGCCGGCGGCCGGATCGATGTTGACGAGCACGCCCTGGTCGGCCCAGTCCTGGATCAGCGGACCCTTGATCTGCGCGGCCGACGGCGCGTCGCCGCTGATCACCTTGGTCTTCAGCGCGGTCATCGCCGCTGCGCCCGCGCCGCCCGCGACCGCGAAGTCCTTCCAGACGTAGCCCTGCTTCTGCAGGTCGTCCTTCAGCACGCCGACGGCCTTCGACTCGCCGCCCGAGGTCCACCAGTGCAGCACCGTCACATTCTCGGCCGCCTGCGCCGCCACGGCGCCAGCCATCAGGCCTGCGGCGCCGAGCGCGCCCATGATCGCGCGTACTTTCATTACTTATCTCCTCCAGACTGAATCAACTCGTGAGGTTCCCTCGTGGGAACCAGCTTCTTGGTGACGACTGGGAAATCGAGCCGCGGGACGCTGCGCGCGCACGGGGCCGATGACCGGCCGGGCTCTTACAGAAAGCGTGACTTGAGATTCAACGGCGTGTCTCCTCTTGTGTTTCTGGCCCGCCGCGACGCGGCACGGGCCCCGGGGCCGACGACCTGCGCACGATGCGCGTCGTCAATGTCCGATAACATTCGGCACTTGGCGCTCCCGACGACGAAGCACGCGCTGTTGCATCGACCGCGCTTCATTTTTTCTTCGTCCAGGTGCTACCCCTTGCGGCGGATTGTAGTTAAACTACAATTCAGTGTCAAAAATATTTTTATCGCACTACGGATCGCTTCAGCGCACGCTTCACAGCTACCCCAACCGGGCGGAGACACATGCATACGGATTCCAGCTTTACCTTCGTACTTTTCGGCGGCACCGGCGACCTGTCGATGCGCAAGATCCTCCCGGCGCTGTTCGAGGCGCACCGCGCGAACATGCTGGCGGCGAGCGGCCGGATCGTCGCGGTCGCGCGCCATGCGACCGATCGCGCCGGGTATCTCGAGTGGGTCGAGGAACACGTGAAGCCGCACGCGGCGAAGGCATCGCGCGGCGCGTTCGATGAAGCGGCGTGGAAGACCTTCGTCGAGCGCATCGTCTACGTGAAGCTCGACCTCGGCCGCGCGGAAGACTACGCCCTGCTGCGCGACACGATCGACCCGCTGCCCGGCACCCGGGTGTTCTATCTCGCGACGGGCCCGTCGCTGTTCGAGCCGATCTGCAAGGCGCTCGCATCGGTCGGCCTGAACCAGGGCTCGCGCATCGTGCTCGAGAAGCCGCTCGGCTACGACCTGCGTTCGTCGAATGCGATCAACGACGCGGTCGGCGAGATCTTCGCGGAAGACCAGATCTACCGGATCGACCACTACCTCGGGAAGGAGCCGGTGCAGAACCTGCTCGCGCTGCGCTTCGGCAACGCGCTGTTCGAGCCGCTGTGGCGCCGCGAATGGGTCGAGAGCATCCAGATCACGATCGCCGAGGAGCTCGGCGTCGAAGCACGCGGCGACTTCTACGACAACACGGGCGCGCTGCGCGACATGGTGCAGAATCACCTGCTGCAGCTGCTGTCGATCGTCGCGATGGAGCCGCCGCATTCGATGGATTCCGACTCGGTGCGCGACGAGAAGCTGCGCGTGCTGCGCGCGCTGAAGCCCATCGATCCGCGCGACATCGGCAAGGTCGCGGTGCGCGGCCAGTATCACGCGGGCGTGATCAAGGGCGCACAGGTGCCCGCCTATGCGACCGAGCCGGGCGTGAAGCCGGACAGCCCGACCGAGACCTTCGTCGCGCTGAAGGTGGAAATCGAGAACTGGCGCTGGGCCGGCGTGCCGTTCTTCCTGCGCACCGGCAAGCGGCTCGCCGACCGCGTCGCGGAGATCGTCGTCAACTTCCGTCCGGTGCCGCACTCGGCGCTCGGGCCGACCGCGCTGCGCCCCGGCTCGAACCGCCTCGTGATCCGCCTGCAGCCGAACGAGTCGATTCGTCTGTACTGCCTCGCGAAGCAGCCCGGCGAAGGGATGAACCTCGCGAGCGTGCACCTCGACCTCGCGTTCGACCAGTTCTTCAAGGAAGGCCAGATGGAGGCGTACCAGCGCCTGCTGCTCGACGTGATCAACGGCCGCCTCGCGCTGTTCGTGCGGCGCGACGAGCAGGAAGCCGCGTGGCGCTGGGTCGAGCCGATCCTGAACGAATGGGCGCGCTCGCTGAAGCCGCCGAAGCCGTACGCGGCGGGCACGTGGGGGCCGGCCGCGGCGAGCGCGATGCTCGCGCAGCACGGCACCTGCTGGCTCGAAGAAGAGAACTGATGCAAGCGGCGGGCGCCGCACTATCCGGTGCCCGCCGTCGTACCCCACACTATTACAGACAACAGCAGTCCGGAGGAGATGTGATCGAGATCCACGCTTTCGACACCCAGGAAGCGCAAAGCCAGGCGCTCGCGCAGGCAGTCGGCGACGCGCTGCGCGCGGTGCTCGCGCGCCCCGCACGCCCGACGCTCGCGGTGTCCGGCGGCACCAGCCCGCGCCCGTTCCTGCAGACGCTGTCGCACGCGGCGCTCGACTGGTCGCACGTCGACGTCACGCTGGTCGACGACCGCTGGGTGCCGGAAGACGACGCGGCAAGCAACGCGCGCCTCGTGCGCGACACGCTGCTGCAGCACGCGGCCGCGAGCGCGACGTTCCTGCCGCTCGTCGACACGCGCGCGGCGCTCGACGCGCATATCGCCGCGCTGAACGCGAACCCCGCGCACCGCGTGCCCGACATCGCCGTGCTCGGGATGGGCGAGGACGGCCACACCGCGTCGATCTTCGCCGACGCGCCCGAATGGGATCACGCGATCACGACCGCCGAGCGCTTCGTCGCCGTGCATCCGGGCGCCGCGCCGCATGCGCGCGTGAGCTTTTCGCTCGATGCGCTGAAGCGCATCGACCGGCTGTTCCTGCTGATCGCGGGCAACCGCAAACGCGAGGTGCTCGAGGCCGCCGCCTCGGCGCCGCAGAAGAACGCCATTTCGCAACTGGCCAACGACAAGGGGACCAAGCTCGATGTCTACTGGTGCGCACAGTAAAGCCGCCGCCGCGAGCCAACATGCCGACGGTCCGCGCCTGCTCGCGGACGTCGGCGGCACCAACGCGCGTTTCGCGCTGGAGACCGGGCCGGGCGAGATCACGCAGATCCGCGTCTACCCGGGCGCCGAGTATCCGACGCTCACCGACGCGATCCGCAAGTACCTGAAGGACGTGAAGATCACCCGCGTGAACCACGCGGCGATCGCGATCGCGAACCCGGTCGACGGCGACCAGGTCACGATGACCAACCACGACTGGACCTTCTCGATCGAGGCGACGCGCCGCGCGCTCGGCTTCGACACGCTGCTCGTCGTCAACGACTTCACCGCGCTCGCGATGGCGCTGCCGGGCCTGACCGACGCGCAGCGCGTGCAGATCGGCGGCGGCGCGCGCCGCCAGAACAGCGTGATCGGGCTGCTCGGGCCCGGCACCGGGCTCGGCGTGTCAGGGCTGATTCCGGCCGACGACCGCTGGATCGCGCTCGGCAGCGAAGGCGGCCACGCGTCGTTCGCGCCGCAGGACGAGCGCGAGGACCTCGTGCTGCAGTACGCGCGCAAGAAGTTTCCGCACGTGTCGTTCGAGCGCGTGTGCGCGGGGCCCGGCATCGAGATCATCTATCGCGCGCTCGCCGCGCGCGACAAGAAGCGCGTCGCGGCAACCGTCGACACCGCCGAGATCGTCGAGCGCGCGCATGCGGGCGATGCACTCGCGCTCGAGACGGTCGAGTGCTTCTGCGGGATTCTCGGCGCGTTCGCGGGCAGCGTCGCGCTGACGCTCGGCGCGCTCGGCGGCGTCTATATCGGCGGCGGTGTCGCGCTGAAGCTCGGCGAGCTGTTCACGCGCTCGTCGTTCCGCGCGCGCTTCGAGGCGAAGGGCCGCTTCACGCAGTACCTCGAGAACATCCCGACCTACCTGATCACCGCCGAATATCCGGCGTTCCTCGGCGTGTCGGCGATCCTCGCGGAGCAGTTGTCGAACCGCTCGGGCGGCGCGTCGTCGGCCGTGTTCGAACGGATCCGCCAGATGCGCGACGCGCTGACGCCGGCCGAGCGCCGCGTCGCCGACCTCGCGCTGAACCACCCGCGCTCGATCATCAACGATCCGATCGTCGACATCGCGCGCAAGGCCGACGTCAGCCAGCCGACGGTGATCCGCTTCTGCCGCTCGCTCGGCTGCCAGGGGCTGTCCGACTTCAAGCTGAAGCTCGCGACGGGCCTGACCGGCACGATCCCGATGAGCCACAGCCAGGTGCATCTCGGCGATACGGCGACCGACTTTGGCGCGAAGGTGCTCGACAACACGGTGTCCGCGATCCTGCAGCTGCGCGAGCACCTGAATTTCGAGCACGTCGAAAAGGCGATCGAGATCCTGAACAGCGCGCGGCGCATCGAGTTCTACGGGCTCGGCAACTCGAACATCGTCGCGCAGGACGCGCACTACAAGTTCTTCCGCTTCGGGATTCCGACGATCGCGTACGGCGACCTGTACATGCAGGCCGCGTCAGCCGCGCTGCTCGGCAAGGGCGACGTGATCGTCGCGGTGTCGAAGTCCGGGCGTGCGCCCGAGCTGCTGCGCGTGCTCGAAGTCGCGATGCAGGCCGGCGCGAAGGTGATCGCGATCACGTCGAGCAACACGCCGCTCGCGAAGCGCGCGACCGTCGCGCTCGAAACCGATCACATCGAGATGCGCGAGTCGCAGTTGTCGATGATCTCGCGGATCCTGCATCTGCTGATGATCGACATCCTCGCGGTCGG
Source organism: Burkholderia sp. MR1-5-21 (assembly GCF_053427715.1). Classification (NCBI taxonomy): domain Bacteria; kingdom Pseudomonadati; phylum Pseudomonadota; class Betaproteobacteria; order Burkholderiales; family Burkholderiaceae; genus Burkholderia; species Burkholderia sp. MR1-5-21. The sequence goes on along the minus strand of NZ_JBSAXD010000037.1, from coordinate 18,389 downwards.
CGTCGCAATTCGCCGCGCGTCGCCGAACGCGGAGCTGAGCGAGGCCGTCGCGCAGGCAAAGGCGCGCGCGAGCGACGACGAGACGGCCGACGTGCTCGACTGGCTGAGCCACGGCGCGTCGCCGGCGACGAAGGACGCAACGCGGGACTGACGCGCGAAGGTGCGCGGCAGTCGAAGCGCAGACATGCCACCGGGCGTTTCGTCCGGTGGCATGTTTCATTTGCGAGCGGTCCGCACGACGCGCAGGATGCGGCAACGGCCATCCGCGATGAAAAACGCCACCGGCGCGTCGCGCACGGTGGCGTTCGTCGATCCGGCGTCGCCGCTCAGGCGCCGGACTTCACCGGCCTTCCGTGCCAGCGCAGCACGAGGAATCGTCCGGCAAAGCACAGCACGCCGGTGACGCCGATCGTCACGCCCATCGCGAACGGCGTGCCGTCCGCGAGCGCACCGATCGCGATGCTCGCGAGCGCGCCGAGCGCGAGCTGCATCGCGCCGAACACGGCCGCCGACGCGCCCGCGTTGTGCGGATAGCGATGCATCAGGTCGGTCGTGCAGTTCGCGGACAGGATCCCGACGACGCCGACGACGAAGAACAGGCACACGACGATCGACCACAGCCCGCCCCACCCCGTCAGCGCGACGAGCGCGACCGCGAGCGATGCGATGCCGCTGACGAGCGCCGCCGCCGAGATGATCCGCAGCGAGCCGACACTGCCGACGAGCCGCGTGTTCGTGAAGTTGCCGATCATGATGCCGACGACATTCAGGCCGAACAGCAGCCCGTAATGCTGCGGCGACACGTGGAAATACTCGATGTAGACGAACGGCGTGGCCGTGATGTACGAGAACATCGACGCGAACGCCATCCCGCCACACAGCATGTGCCCCCATGCGACGGGGTCGGACAGGATGCGTCCGTACGATGCGAACGACGCGAGCACGGCCGCGCTCTTGCGCCGCTCCTTCGGCCAGGTCTCGGGCACGCGCAGGTACGCGGTCACCGCGCACAGCGCGCCGAACGCCGCGAGCACGACGAATACGCCGCGCCAGCCCGCGAAGCGCAGGATCTGTCCGCCGATGAGCGGCGCGAGCAGCGGCCCGACCGCGGTGACGATCGCCACCATCGACAGCACTTTCGCGGCGTCGCTCGGCTCGTGCGCGTCGCGCGCGATCGCCCGCGCGAGCACCGACGCCGCGCCGGCACCGAGCGCCTGCAGGAAGCGCACGGCGATCAGCATGTCGATCGAGCCCGCGACGAAGCAGCCGATGCTCGCGAGCGTGAACAGCGCGATGCCGCCGAGCAGCACGGGACGCCGCCCCCAGGTGTCGGACAGCGGGCCGTACAGCAGCATGCCGATCGAGAAGCCGGCCATGAAGCTCGTCAGCGTGCGCTGCGCGGCGCCGGGGCTGACGGAGAAGCCGTCCGCGATCGACGGCAGGCTCGGCAGGTACATGTCGGTGGCGATCGGCCCGCAGGCGGCGAGCGCGCCGAGCAACAGGATCAGCCGGGCATCGGGCCGGCGCCGGACGGCGTGGGACATGGGAATCCGGGTAGGAGCCGGCGCGCATCGTGGCGCGCGCGGCGGTGAAGACGGGAAAGGCGGCCGCCGCAGGCGTGCCGCCAGGCTCATGATTGTACGCGCAACTTTTTCCGGTTACCCGGGCCATCGAATGCCGCCCCGTGACGGAACCACGCGGCCACGCCGCGCGGGTACCGACCGGTTGCGCGTCCGGCGTTGCGCGCGGCCCCCTGTCCGGCTGGCCCCGGCCGGCCGCGAATGCACGGCGCGCCGTCGCGGGCGGATTCGATTAAGCTTGCTTCCCTTGTCTGACCAATCCGTCGCCCGACCGATGACCGCCTTCCTGCTGATCTGGAGCCCCAAGAAATGGCCATGGCCCGAGCTGCCCGACGTCGCCGCGCGCGTGAAGGCCGGCGAGGCCGTGCACGACGTGTGGGGCTGCGGCTTCGCGCGCAGCATCCTGCCCGGCGACCGCGTATTCCTGCACCGCGTCGCGAAGGCGCCCAAGGGCGTGTTCGGCTCCGGCTACGTGACGCGCGCGCCGTACGAAATTCCCGATCCGGCGATGAAGCGCGGCTACCGGCTGTGCATCGACTTCGTGTACGACTGGCTCGTCGACGGCCACCAGGAAGTCGTGATCCCGCGCGACGCGCTGCGCGTCCATCCTTACTCGGTGCAGACCTGGGACGCGCAGACGTCCGGCACGTCGATCAAGCCGATGGTCGAGGGCCCGCTCGAAAAGCGCTGGGCCGAGCTGACCGGCAAGCGCAAGCCGCCGCGCTAGGGCCTGTTCACGCTAATAGCGGGCCCTGCCCCAAATCCCCACGCGCCGAATGGCCACATCCCGCCCGCGGGCCCGCCGTGCGCGTCTCCGGTACAATCGGACGGATGTTCCGCCCAGGCGCCGCGGCCCGTGCACAGGCCCCCCGCGCCCTTCTCTCGCAGGTTTCGCCCATGTCCAACAATCAGATCCTCTTCGAACGCGCCCAGAAAACCATCCCCGGCGGCGTCAACTCGCCGGTCCGCGCGTTCCGTTCGGTCGGCGGCACGCCGCGCTTCGTCGCGCGCGCACAAGGTCCGTATTTCTGGGACGCCGACGGCAAGCAGTACATCGACTACATCGGCTCGTGGGGCCCGATGATCGTCGGCCACGTCCATCCGGAAGTGCTCGCCGCCGTGCAGAACGTGCTGGCCGACGGCTTCTCGTTCGGCGCGCCGACCGAAGCCGAGATCGAGATCGCCGAGGAAATCTGCAAGCTCGTGCCGTCGATCGAGCAGGTGCGGATGGTGTCGAGCGGCACCGAGGCCACGATGAGCGCGCTGCGCCTCGCGCGCGGCTTCACGGGCCGCAGCCGTATCGTCAAGTTCGAGGGCTGCTACCACGGCCACGCGGACAGCCTGCTCGTGAAGGCCGGCTCGGGCCTGCTGACGTTCGGCAACCCGACGTCGGCCGGCGTGCCCGCCGACATCGCGAAACACACCACCGTGCTCGAATACAACAACGTCGCCGCGCTCGAGGAAGCGTTCGGCGCGTTCGGCGACGAGATCGCCGCGGTGATCGTCGAGCCGGTCGCCGGCAACATGAACCTCGTGCGCGGCACGCCCGAATTCCTGAACGCGCTGCGCGCGCTGTGCACGAAGCACGGCGCCGTGCTGATCTTCGACGAAGTGATGTGCGGCTTCCGCGTCGCGCTCGGCGGCGCGCAGGCGCATTACGGGATCGCGGCCGATCTCACCTGCCTCGGCAAGGTGATCGGCGGCGGGATGCCGGCCGCCGCGTTCGGCGGCCGCCGCGACATCATGGCCCACCTCGCGCCGCTCGGCGGCGTCTACCAGGCCGGCACGCTGTCGGGCAACCCGATCGCGGTCGCCGCGGGCCTGAAGACGCTGCAGCTGATCCAGGCGCCGGGCTTCTACGACGCGCTGACCGCGCAGACGAAACGCCTCGCCGACGGCCTTGCCGCCGAGGCACGCGCGGCCGGCGTGCCGTTCGCGGCCGATTCGATCGGCGCGATGTTCGGCCTCTACTTCGCCGAGCGCGTGCCGACGAGCTTCGCGGAAGTCACGAAGAGCGACATCGAGCGTTTCAACCGCTTCTTCCACCTGATGCTCGACGAAGGCGTGTACTTCGCGCCGTCCGCGTACGAAGCCGGCTTCGTGTCGAGCACGCACGACGACGCGGTGATCGACGCGACGCTCGCCGCCGCGCGCCGCGCGTTCGCGGCGCTGGCCGCCTGACCCGGGGCCGCGCGGATGTTCTCGGATACCGATTTCGCCCACATGCAGCGCGCGCTCGCGCTGGCCGCGCGCGGGATGTACACGACGACGCCGAATCCGCGCGTCGGCTGCGTGATCGTCAAGGACGGCAACGTGATCGGCGAAGGCCACACTCAGCCGGCCGGCCAGGATCACGCGGAAGTGCAGGCGCTGAAGGACGCGCGCTCGCACGGCCACGACGTCGCGGGTGCGACCGTCTACGTGACGCTCGAGCCGTGCAGCCACTTCGGCCGCACGCCGCCGTGCGCGAACGCGCTGATCGACGCACGCGTCGGGAAGGTCGTCGCCGCGATGGAAGACCCGAATCCGCAGGTGTCGGGGCGCGGCCTCGGGATGCTGCGCGACGCGGGCATCGACGTGCGCTGCGGGCTGCTCGCGCATGAGGCGGGCGAGCTGAACATCGGCTTCGTGTCGCGGATGACGCGCGGCCGCCCGTGGGTGCGGATGAAGACCGCCGCATCGCTCGACGGCCGCACCGCGCTGCCGTCCGGCGAGAGCCAGTGGATCACCGGCGGTGCAGCGCGGCTCGACGGGCACGCGTGGCGCGCACGCGCGTGCGCGATCCTCACCGGCATCGGCACCGTGCGCGAGGACAACCCGCAGCTGACCGTGCGCGGCATCGACACGCCGCGCCAGCCGCTGCGCGTGGTGGTCGACAGCCGCCTCGAGCTGCCGCTCGACGCGCGCCTGCTCGAAGGCGCACCGCTGCTGATCTTCTGCGGCCGGCTCGACGACGCGGGCGAAGCGCGCGCCGCCGCACTGAAGGCGCGCGGCGCGGAAATCGTGCCGCTGCCGAACGCGCGCGGCAAGGTCGACCTGCCGGCACTGCTGACGGCGCTCGGCGCGCGCGGCATCAACGAGTTGCATGTCGAGGCCGGTCACAAGCTGAACGGCTCGCTGCTGCGCGAGCACTGCGTCGACGAACTGCTGGTCTACCTCGCGCCGAGCCTGCTCGGCGCGGACGCGGCCGGCATGTTCGATCTCGCCGCGCCCGCGAGCCTCGACGCCCGCGCGCAGCTCACGTTTCACAGCATCGAGCGGATCGGCGACGATCTGCGGATCCTGGCGCGCTTCGCGCCGCCCACCGCCACTCATTGAACGGAATCGTCACGATGTTTACCGGAATTGTCGCGGCCGTCGGCCGCATTGAATCGATCCAGCCGCTCGGCGCATCGCCCGAGGCCGGCGTGCGCCTGTCCGTGCAGGCCGGCGGGCTCGACCTCGCCGACGTCGCGCTCGGCGACAGCATCGCGATCCAGGGCGCGTGCATGACGGTGATCGAGAAGACCGACACCGCGTTCGACGTCGAGGTGTCGCGCGAAAGCCTGAACCGCACGGTCGGTCTCTCAGCGCCCGGCGACGTCAATCTCGAGAAGGCGCTGCGCGCGCACGACCGGCTCGGCGGCCACATCGTGTCGGGCCACGTCGACGGGCTCGGCACCGTGTCGCACTTCGCGCCGGTCGGCGAATCGCACGAGCTGCGCATCGTCGCGCCGCGCGAGCTCGGCCGCTATCTCGCGTACAAGGGCTCGATCACGGTCAACGGCGTGAGCCTGACCGTCAACGCAGTCACCGACCGCGCCGACGGCTGCGAATTCTCGATCAACCTGATTCCGCACACGGTCGAGGTCACGACGCTGCGCCATCTGCAGGCGGGCAGCACCGTGAATCTCGAGGTCGACATGATTGCGCGGTATGTCGAGCGGATGCTGTCGACATCGCAGCACGCGGGCATGCCGCAGGACTGACCGGCCCACCCCGGCGCGCACGCCCGTTGCCGCCGGGATACCACCGCGCCGGGACCATCCCGTCAAAGCCTTCGCCCCGTCACGCACCCGCGTGACGCGCGGCCGCCCGCTCAGCCGCCTGCGGCAAGCACCGGCCCGAGCCCGTCGATGAGCGGTCGCAACACGCCCGCCTCGGGACGCCAGCGCCGCATCACGTCCCGATAGAGCGGCTGACGCACCTGGGCCGCGCACGCGGTCGTCACGTGCCGCCGGGTTTCGTGAAATGCCGCGCAGCGCTCGCTCCAGTCCAGCCCGCAATGCGCGAGCATCCGCCGGACCGCCCCGCCGAAATCGTCGACCACACGCTCGTACCGGACCTCCAGCAGTACGCCCGGCGGCAACACCGCGCGCCAATGCGCGAGCAGCGCGTCGTAGGCGCGATAGAAACGGCCGAGTTCGCCAAGGTCATAGCCGAACGGCACGTCGCGGAAGCACCGCGCGTAGATCGACAGGCAGGTTTCGACCGGATGCGCGCGCAATGCGTTTAATCCGCGTCGAAAGGCGATTCGAACATCGACGCCTGGCGGCACGCACGGCGACGCCGACTATGTGCCGCTCGAACAGCGCGAGCGGATGTTCGCGGCGCTGACCCTGCTGAAGCGCACCGTGCGGCGGCACGCCGCCCGCCGTACCGCCGCCTCGCAAGCGCCGGTCGCCTTGAGTTTCCCCCCTCTCCACGCTACATTGCGGCTCGCGGTTTTCCGGATGGATCCCGGCGGCAGCACAACCGGCCGCGCCGTAACACGTACGTAAGGAAACTTCGATGGAGCATCGGGCGGAAGACGGGAACGACGACAACCGGCACGCGCCGGCCGGCCGCGATGCGCTCGCGGCCATCGCCGGCGCCGCCGCGTTGCTGGTTGCCGCGCTGGGTACGCTGAGCGTCGTGGACGTGCTGCCCGTCGACCTGCGCTGGTGCGCGCCGCTCGCCAGCGCGTGGTGCAACGTGCTCGTCGTCGCGATCGGCGTGATGGTCGCCGACCGCGCACGCCGCCACCCGCCGGCAGGCTTGCGAAGCGATCTGCTCGCAGCCGCGCTCCGCAATGCGTTCCGCCGCAAGCAGCGGCAAGAGCAAGAACCGGAACAGGAGCGGGAGCAGCACGACAACCCGTGGCCCGCGATCGCCGCCGCGATCGACTGGCGGCCGTGGGCCGTCACCGCGGGCGCCGCGCCCTCCGCCGCGATCGCGCTGATCGCGTGGCAACCGCCGCCGCCCGTCGCGCTGATCCGCGCGATGGCGGCGCCCGAACCGACGCTCGCCGCCGGCGCGGCCTGTATCGCCCTCGCCTTCATCACGCTCGTCGCCGAACGCCATCAAGCGGCGGCGGCCGCCGGTTCGCCGGTATCGGCGTCGCTCACGCGGATGCTGCGCGTCGCGCTCGTCACCGCGCTCGCGGCCGCCGCGGCAGCCGCGTGGTTCGCGTTCGAGCACCGCAGCGCGGACGGGCTCGTGCGCGCGGTCGCGCTGCTCAATGCGGCCGTGGCCGTCGAGCTGGCCGTCCGCGGCGCGCTGTCATGGTTTGCCGTGCCGCGCGGCGCGATCGTGCCATCCAGCGCGATCGCCGGCCTGCTGCGCCGGCGCCCGTCGCCGCTCGCGTCGCTCGGCACCGAACTGCGTCACCGCTACGGCATCGACCTGCGGCAGAGCTGGGGCTGGCGCAGCTTCGTGCGACTGCTGCCCGGCGCACTCGGCGCGACGGCCGCGTGCGCGTGGCTGCTCACCGCCGTCGTCGTGCTGACCCCGGAGCAGCGCGCGGTCTACGAACGCTTCGGCGCGCCGGTCGCGGTCTGGCAGCCCGGCCTGCACGTCGGCCTGCCCTGGCCGTTCGGCCGTGCGCGCATCGTCGACAACGGCACCGTGCATCAGGTCGCCATCTCGGGCGGCACGAACGGCGGCGGCGTCGACAACGTCGGCACACCCGCCGCGTCCGCCGACGGCCCGACGCCCGACCAGCTGAACCGCCTGTGGGACGCGCCGCATCCATGGGAAACGACCCAGGTGATCGCCGGCGCGAACGGCGACCGCCAGAACTTCCAGATCGTCAACGCCGACGTGCGGGTCGACTACCGGCTCGGCCCGACCGATGCCGACGCCCGCGCGGCGCTCTATCGCGCGGTCGATCCGGAGCGCACGGTGCGCGTCACCGCTGATCGGGAACTGCTCCATTACCTCGCCTCGCAAACGCTCGAATCGCTGCTCGAGACGAACCAGGCCGCGATGGCCGACCACCTGAAGCGCACGATCCAGCAGCAGCTCGACCGGCTGCAGAGCGGCGTCGACGTGATCGCGGTCGTGATCGAGAGCGTGCACCCGCCGACCGGCGCGGCAGCCGCCTATCACGACGTGCAGGCCGCGCAGATCCGCGCGCAGGCGAGCGTCGCGCAGGCGCGCGGGTTCGCGGCGGGCCTGCTCGGCAACGCGCAGCAGCAGGCGCTCACGCGGATCGCGCAGGCGGAGGCGCAGGCGGGCGACACGCTGTCGTCGGCGCGCGTGCAGCGGATCGATTTCGATGCCGACCTCGTCGCGTACCGGCTCGGCGGCCCCGCGTTTCCGTTCGAGTATTACCTCGGCAGCCTGCAACGCGGGCTGCGCAACGCGCGCATGACGATCATCGACGACCGGCTCGCCGACGGCACGCGGGCCACCGTCGACCTTCGCAACTATTCCGCCGGCGATCTGGCCGGCATCCATTGACATGTCCCGGCGATTTCCGCGCGGGCGGCACACGCCGGCGGCACGCTGCGCCGCCACGCCGCACCGGGAACACGCCGCACTCGGGGTGACATCGTGAGTCTGTTTCATTCGCACGCGCATGATCATGCGCACCACGGTCATGGCCATGACCACCCCGCGCATCACGGCGCGCCGCAGCCGCCCGGCGCGTTCCGCGTGCGCGCGGCCGTCGCGCTGCTGTGCGTCGTCGTCGCGATCACGGTCGCGAGCTTCGTGCAGGTGCGCGCCGGCGAGGCGTCGGTGATCACGCGCTTCGGGCGGCCCGTGCGGGTGCTGCTCGAACCGGGGCTGTCATGGCGCCTGCCCGCGCCGATCGACGCGGTGACGCCGGTCGACCTGCGCCTGCACACGACGTCGAGCGGACTGCAGGACGTCGGCACCCGCGACGGCCTGCGGATCATCGTCGAGGCCTACGTCGCATGGCGCGTGCCGGCCGACGCGCGCGACGTCGGCCGCTTCGTGCGCGCGGTCGGCAACGAACCGGACGAAGCGGCGCGGCAGATCCGCTCGCTCGTCGGCTCCGCGCTGCAGACGACGTCCGCCGGCTTCGACCTCGCGTCGCTCGTCAACACCGATCCGGCTCAGGTGAAGCTCGGCGAATTCGAGGACGCGCTGCGCCGGCAGATCGACGCGCAGCTTTATGCGGCCTACGGCGTGCGCGTCATCCAGGTCGGACTCGAGCGCCTCACGCTGCCGGCCGTCACGCTCGCCGCGACCGTCGACCGGATGAGCGCCGAGCGGCAGACGGTTGCCGCGCAGCGCACCGCCGACGGCAACCGCGAGGCCGCGCAGATCCGCTCGGACGCCGAGCGCGATGCGCGCATCGCGCTCGCGGACGCGAACGTGAAGGCCGCCGACATCGAGGCGCAATCGCGCAAGGACGCGGCCGACATCTACGGCAAGAGCTATGCGGGCAACCCGCGGCTGTACACGATGCTGCGTTCGCTCGACACGCTGAATTCGGTCGTCGGCACCAATACGAACCTGATCCTGCGCACCGACGCCGCGCCGTTCCGCGTACTCGTGCAGGGCCCGGCCGACGCGTCCGGCCAGGCCGCGCCGGCGGCCAAGCCGCACAAGGCTGCCCGATGAGCGCCGAAGCGGCCACGCCGCCGCTCGGCCCCGGCGCACAGGCCGTGCGCCTGTCGTTCTGGTTCGTCGTCGCGCTCGCGGTGCTGGCCGCGTGCGCGTGGGCAAGCTCGAACATCCGGCGGATTCCGGCGGACAGCCGCGCCGTCGTGATGCGCTTCGGCGCGTTCGTGCGCACCCAGGACGCGGGGCTCGTGGTCGCCTGGCCGCGGCCGTTCGAGACGGTGCTGCTCGTGCCGGGCCCCGCGCGCGTGCTCGAGCAAAAAATCCGCTCGCTCGATCGCGATCCGCGTGCGCGCGCGGCCGACGCCGCCGCACCGGGCGCGCCCGCGCCGTCGGAGTCGGGCGTCGCGCGGCTGCCCGACGCGCTCGCCGGCTCCGGCTACGTGCTGACGGGCGACGGCGGCGCCGTCGAATTGAGCGCCGTCCTCTATTACCGCGTCAGCGATCCGTACGCGTATGTGCTGCAGCAGGACCGCCTCGACGCGGCACTCGAGCGGATCGTGTCCGCGTCGGCCGCCGAAGTCGCGGCGAAACGCGACCTCGACGCGATCCTGGTCGCGCGGCCCGAGCAGCTCGCCGCCGACCGCCAGATGGCCGCGCGCCGCGAGCGGCTGCGCGGCGATCTCGCGGACGAGATCGCGCGCCACTTGCGCGCGCTCGACGCGGCGCACGCGGGGCTCGGCATCGAAGTCGCGCGCGTCGACGTGCAGGCCGCGTTTCCCGGCGCGGCAGCCGATGCGTTCAACTCGGTGCTGACGTCGCTGCAGCTCGCCGAACGGACCATCGCCGAAGCACGTACCGCCGCCGAACAGCGTCGCCAGGACGCGCAGCAGGACGCCGACCGGATCGTCCAGAACGCGCAAGCGCGCGCGGCCGAGCGGGTCGCGACCGCGCAGACCGACACGCTGGAGATCCGGCAGCTCGACGCGACGCTGCGCGAGAACGGCGATCCGGGCCTGCTGGCGCGACTCTATCGCGACCGCGTGCAGCGCCTGCTGTCGAAAGCGGGCCGCGTGACGACGATCGATCCGCGCGATACCTCGAACCTGATCCTGCCGGGGAACGCCCGATGAATCGCCTCGCCGAACCGGCCCTGCGGCCTGAGCCCGCGCCCGACGACACCGCGCCTGCCGCGACGGTCCACGCGCTGTCCACCGACGAACGGCGCACGATCACGCGGCAGATCGCGCTCGCGCTGCTCGCGGGCGGGCTGCTCGTACTGTCGCTCGCGTGGCAACACCTGTCGACCGGCGGCGAGCCGCTCGCGCAGGTGCTCGCCGCGCTCGCGTCGCTGATCGTCGCGGGGCCCGTATTTGCGAGCGCGTGGAACAGCCTGCGCGCGCCGAGCCTGCACGGCGTGACCGACCGCCTGATCGCGCTCGCGATGCTGGCCGCGTGGGCGGTCGGCGACATGACGACCGCCGCGCTGCTGCCGATCGTGATGACCTTCGGGCACGCACTGGAGGAACGCAGCGTGCTCGGCTCGCAGGAAGCGATTCGCGCGCTCGGCAGGCTGACGGCCGGCCGCGTGCGCCGCATCGGCGCGGGCGGCGACATCGACGAAGTCGCGTACGACGCGCTTCGCGCGGGCGATCGCATCGAAATCGTCGCCGGCGCGCGCATCCCGGCGGACGGCGTCGTGTACGCGGGCGCGTCGAGCGTCGACAACGGGCCGATCACCGGCGAATCCGTGCCGCTCGACGTGCACGAAGGCAGCGTCGTCTACGGCGGCGCGCTGAACCTCGACGGCGTGCTGCGCATCGAGGTCACCCATACCGGCAAGGAATCGACGCTCGGCAAGATCATCGAACTGATGCAGCACGCGGAACAGGCGAAGCCGCCCGTCACGCAGGTGCTCGAACGGCACATGGGCGCGTACCTCGCGCTCGTGCTGCTGATCGCGGCGATCGTCTGGTTCACGTCCGCGAACGCATCCGCGATGCTCGCGGTGATCGTCGCCGCGTGCCCGTGCGCGCTGGTGCTGGCGGCGCCGTCGACGGCGATCGCCGGGATCGCGGTCGGCGCGCGGCACGGCATCCTGTTTCGCAACGCGGCGTTCCTCGACAAGATTGCCGAGATCGACACGCTCGTGATCGACAAGACCGGCACCTTGACCCACGGGGAATTGCAGGTCCGGCAGGTGTGGCTGCAGCCCGGCGCCGACGGCGCGCAGGTGCGCGCGCTGGCCGCGCGCCTCGGCGAAAGCAGCGCGCACCCGGCGAGCCGCGCGCTCGTCCGGCATGCGACTGCAGCCGGCCTCGCGGGCACCGCCGCCGCGCCGTTCGAACGAACCCGGGAATTGCGCGGGCTCGGCGTCGTCGCCGATACGCCGGACGGCACCGCGGTGCTGGGCCGGCCCGCGCTACTCGCCGACCATGCGGTGGCGCTGCCGCCGCCCCCCGAAGGGTTCGACGGCCCGATCGTCGGCCTCGTGCTCGACGGCACGCTGCTCGCGTGGTTCGGCTTCGCGGACACGCTGCGGCCCGAGGCGCACGACGCGCTCGCCGAGCTGCGCGCGCTCGGTCTCGTGCGGCAGACGCTGCTGACGGGCGACCGCGAGCCGGTCGCGCGCAAGGTCGCGGCCGAGACCGGCATCGAGACCGTGGTCGCGCAGGCGCTGCCGCACGACAAGCTCGACTACGTGATGCGCGAGATCGGTGCCGGCCGGCACCCGCTCGTCGTCGGCGACGGGCTCAACGACGTGCTGGCGATCAAGGCCGGCTCGACCAGCATCGCGATGGGCGAACACGGGATCGACATCGCAGTCGCGTCGGCGGACGTCGTGCTGCTCGGCGACGACCTGCGGCGGATCCCGACCTGCATTCGGCTCGGCCGGCGCTGCCGGCGCACCGCGACGGTCAACGCAGCGATCGGGCTCGCGTGGACGCTTGCGGTGATCGCGCTGGCCGCGACCGGCGTGCTCGGCGCGGTGTGGGCCGCGATCCTGCACAACGTCGGCACGTTCGTCGTGATCGCGAACGCCGGCCGGCTGCTGCGGATCGACGACGGCGCCGGGCTGCCCGATACGGTTCCGGATGGCGAGGTGAGCCGGGCCTGATGCGGAGCCGGCAGGCAGCCGCCCTCGTTCAGACGACGACTCCGATGCGTTGCTCCGACGCAGCGACTGCCACCCGGTCACGCCCGGCCGACTTCGCCGCATAGAGCGCGGCATCGGCACGCGCCATCAATTGCGACAGCGGCTCGTCGGCGGCGCGCTCGGCTACGCCCGCGCTGAACGTGAACCGGACGACGCCGGCGGCATCCGGCACGGCGCCTCCGGCGCCCGCGAGCGCCGCTCGCAGGCGGTCGAACGCGCGCGCCGCATCGTCGGCGAACGCATCCGGGCACAGCACCGCGAACTCCTCGCCGCCGAGCCGCCCGAACAGATCGCACGGCCGGATCCCGCCCGATATCACCGCCGCAAAATGCACGAGCGCGTGGTCGCCCGCCGCATGTCCGTGGCGATCGTTGATGGTCTTGAAGTTGTCGAGGTCGACGATGACGAGCGACAGCGGCGCACCGGCGCGCGCCGCGCGCTGGCAGCGCTGCTCGGCCTGGTCGAGGAAGGCGCCGCGCATCAGCGCGCCCGTCAGGCCGTCGATGGTCGCGAGCCGCTCGAGACGTTCGGCCATGCGGTCGTGCGCGAGCATCACGACACCCATCGACAGGCACAGCAGGCTCAACACGCCGAGCGCGACGAACGCGACGTTCAGCGGCGTCGGGTGCAGCAGCGACGCGTCGTGGCCGCGCCCGAGCGCGAACGCGGCGCCACGGGCGAACTGGACGATCGCGCCGGCGATCGCGACCACCCATACGAACACATACGCGAACGCCGGACGATGCGCGGGGCGGCGCCGGTACGCGAGCCAGCCGATCGCGACGCGGACGTACACGGCCATCGCGGACACGAGCACGACACGCAGATCGGACAGCGATCCGGCCAGCGCGCAGCCGACGAGCGCCGCCGCCAGCAGCGCGGCCGCGGCCTGCTCGGCGCGATACACGGGCCGCAGGCCGAAGAACTGCCGGAAACCCTGCAGGATCGCGAGCGTTCCGCCCACATACAGCGCGGCGGCGGCGGCCACGGCCGCCTGCGACGACGGCGCGGCCAGCAGCGCGCCGACCGCCATCGCGAGCAGCGCCTGCGACGCGAGCCAGCGGCTGACGCCCGGCACGCCCGCACGCCACAGCGAGCCGAGCACTGTCGACGTCGCAACGCAGTTGATCATCAGGACGAGCAGCAGAACGGCGGGAGTCGACATGTCCGGGGAGCATCCGATCGAGATCGCCAAACGCCGGTGTGTACGCCGCTGCCGGCGCGCGCCACGGGCGCAGCCGGCGCCCCGCACGGGCCGGCGCTGGCGCGCGGCGCGCGAAGCCGGCCCGACGATGGCCGTTGGCACGGGCACGATACGTCACATCGCGTCACGCCCGACGTTTTGGCATGTCCGCCGATGGGGCGGACGTGTGCGCGCATTTTAACCGGTACGTGCAGCCGGTCGCGACTCGTCCGTCCGGCCAGGCGCGCTTGCCACCCGATCGCCACTCCCCCTCCCGGTCGCCCCCTTGTTCGTTCGGCCAACGTCACGCACGCGAGATGCCGCCGCGCTATGATGCTGCAGCGGCAATTTCGCCGCCTCATTGCATCACGCGCCGGACTCCATCGCGTGCCGGCGCGCGCACGATCGTCCCCTTCGAGGAACCGTCCATGTCCATTTCGATGTACCAGGCCTCGGTGCCTGTCCTGATCCGCGGCCTCACCAACCTGCAGCACATTCTCGGCAAGGCTCAGGCGCATGCGGCCGAAAAGCAGATCGATCCGTCGGTGCTGATCGGCGCCCGCCTGTACCCGGACATGCTGCCGCTCGCGCGCCAGGTCTTCATCGCGACCGACACCGCGAAGGGCTGCGCCGCACGGCTGGCGGACGTCGAGATCCCGAGCTACGCGGACGTCGAGCAGACGTTCGACGAACTGCACGCGCGCCTGCAGAAAACGATCGACTTCCTGACGGGCTTCGACGCGGCGCAGATCGACGGCTCGGAAACGCGCCAGATCGTGCTCAAGATGCGCGTCGGCCCGCGCGAGTTCACGGGCCAGTCGTACCTGCTGGATTTCGTGCTGCCGAACTTCTTCTTCCACGTGACGACCGCATATGACATCCTGCGTCACAACGGCGTCGAACTCGGCAAGCTCGACTTCCTCGGGCGGCCGTAAGGCCAGGCGCAACCGGAGCCGGCCGCGCAGCATGGCCGCGCAAACGCTCCGCCTGCGCAGCCGCCGTCCCGCGCCGCGGCTGAAGCACACGATGCGCCGGAGGGCCGCCGGGCCGGCCCGGCGGCCGCTCGCGCCGGCGTTTTCGGCGCCCGGCGCCGCTGCTGCCGCCCGCGCGAGCCGAAACCCGGCCCGGCTGGCGTAAAATACGCACTTTCCTCTTACTCGCCCCTCCCCCTTTATGACGCTCGCCTCCACGCCCGACATCATTGCCGAGCTGAAAGCCGGCCGGATGGTGATCCTGGTTGACGAAGAAGACCGCGAAAACGAAGGCGATCTGGTGATCGCCGCCGAATTCGTGACGCCGGAAGCGATCAACTTCATGGCGAAGTTCGGCCGCGGCCTGATTTGTCTGACGTTGACGCAGGAACGCTGCAAGCAGCTGCACCTGCCGTTGATGACGTACCGCAACGGCACGCAGTACGGCACCGCGTTCACGGTCAGCATCGAAGCGGCCGAAGGCGTGACGACCGGGATCTCGGCCGCCGACCGCGCGCACACGATCGCGACGGCGGTCGCGCACGACGTGCGCCCCGAGCAGATCGTGCAGCCGGGCCACGTGTTCCCGATCATGGCGCAGCCGGGCGGCGTGCTCGTGCGTGCCGGTCATACCGAGGCCGGCTGCGACTTCACCGCGCTTGCCGGCCTCACGCCCGCCGCGGTGATCTGCGAGATCATCAAGGACGACGGGACGATGGCCCGCCTGCCGGACCTGATCGAATTCGCGAAGGAACATGGCCTGATGATCGGCACGATCGCCGACCTGATCCATTACCGCAGCCGCACCGAGTCGATCATCGAGCGCGTCGCCGAGCGCACGATGCAGACCGCGCACGGCACGTTCCGCGCGGTGCTGTACCGCGACCAGCCGACCGGCTCGCCGCACATCGCGCTGGTGCGCGGCACGCCGTCGCCGGATCGCGACACGCCGGTGCGCGTGCACGAGCCGCTGTCGGTCCTCGACCTGCTCGAGACCGGCGTGTCGACGCACTCGTGGACGCTCGACGCGGCCATGCGCGAGATCGCGCAGCGCGACCACGGCGTGATCGTGCTGCTCAATTGCGGCGACACGAAGGAACATCTGGTCGACGTCTTCAAGGCGTTCGACGAGGAAGAGAAGGCCGCGGCGCTGAAGCGCCGGCCGGTCGATTTCAAGACGTTCGGCATCGGCGCGCAGATCCTGCGCGATGTCGGCGTCAGCAAGATGCAGGTGCTGTCGAATCCGCGCAAGCTGGGCAGCATGTCCGGCTACGGCCTCGAAGTCACGGGCTTCGTGCCGATGCCAGGCGGCGAAGCCAAGGCCTGCGGCTCGACGCCGCACGCGTAATCCGTCACGGCATTTTCGACTTATAACCGTTCATCCACACCACGGACAAAGATCATGGAAATCGGACAATACCAACCGAATCTCGAAGGCGACGGCCTGCGTATCGGCATCGTGCAATCGCGCTTCAACGAGCCCGTGTGCAACGGCCTCGCTGACGCATGCGTCGAAGAGCTGGAACGCCTCGGCGTCACCGGCGAAGACGTGCTGCTCGTGTCGGTGCCGGGCGCGCTGGAAATCCCGCTCGCGCTGCAGAAGCTCGCGGAAAGCGGCCAGTTCGACGCGCTGATCGCGCTCGGCGCGGTGATCCGCGGCGAGACCTATCACTTCGAGCTCGTGTCGAACGAGAGCGGCGCGGGCATCACCCGCATCGCCCTCGACTTCAACCTGCCGATCGCAAACGCGGTCCTGACGACCGAAACCGACGAGCAGGCCGTCGCACGCATGACCGAGAAGGGCCGTGACGCGGCGCGTGTCGCGGTCGAGATGGCCAATCTGACGATGGCGCTCGATCAGCTCGGCGACGAGGAAGACGAAGAAGAAGAGGAAGACGAAGACGACGAAGAGGAGCGCGCATGAAGAAGAGCGCCCGCCGACAATCGCGCGAGCTGGCGACGCAAGGCCTGTATCAGTGGCTGCTGTCGAACGCGTCCGCAGGCGAGATCGACGCGCAACTGCGCGGCGCGCTGGGTTACGACAAGGCCGACAAGGACCTGCTCGAAGCAATCCTGCACGGCGTGATCCGCGAGCACGCGACGCTCGCGGACGCGCTCGCGCCCTGCCTCGATCGTCCGATCGACCAGCTTTCCCCGATCGAACGGGCGGTGCTGCTGATCGCGACGTTCGAACTCACGCACCACGTCGAAACGCCGTATCGCGTGATCATCAATGAAGCAGTCGAGCTGACCAAGACGTTCGGCGGCTCCGACGGCTACAAGTACGTGAACGGCGTGCTCGACAAGCTCGCAGCGCAATTGCGCCCCGCCGAAACGCAGGCGCGCCGCAACGGCTGATCCTCGACGGGCGCGCATGCGCCCGTTTTTTTCGCTTGTTTCGTTTGACGCTCCCCTCTCCCGACCGACCGATGAATACCACCGCCGATTCGCTCGTCACGCTCGCAGCGCGCGTCGACGCGATCCAGCCGTTTTACGTGATGGAGCTGATGAAGGAGGCGCAGCGGCTCGAAGCCGCGGGCCGCGACATCATCCACATGGGCATCGGCGAGCCGGACTTCACCGCGCCGGAACCGGTTGTCGAGGCGGCCGCCGCGGCGCTGCGCCGCGGCGTCACGCAGTACACGAGCGCGCTCGGCATCGCGCCGCTGCGCGAGGCGATCGCCGCGCACTATGCGCGCGCGTACGGGCTGACGATCAGCCCGGAGCGGATCGTCGTGACGGCCGGCGCATCGGCCGCGCTGCTGCTCGCGTGCCTTGCGCTCGTCGGCCGCGACGACGAGGTGCTGATGCCGGACCCGTCGTACCCGTGCAACCGGCACTTCGTCGCGGCGGCCGAAGGTCGCCCGGTGCTCGTGCCGAGCGGCCCGGCCGCGCGCTTCCAGCTCACCGCGGACGACGTGCGCCGGCTGTGGAGCGACAAGACGCGCGGCGTGCTGCTCGCGTCGCCGTCGAACCCGACCGGCACGTCGCTCGAGCCCGACGAGCTGAAGCGGATCGTCGAAGCCGTGCGTGCGCGCGGCGGCTTCACGATCGTCGACGAGATCTACCAGGGGCTCAGCTACGACGCGCCGCCCGTGTCGGCACTGTCGTTCGGCGACGACGTCGTCACCGTCAACAGCTTCTCGAAGTACTTCAGCATGACCGGCTGGCGGCTCGGCTGGCTCGTCGTGCCGCCGGCGCTCGTCGGCATCTTCGAGAAGCTCGCGCAGAACCTGTTCATCTGCCCGTCCGCGCTCGCGCAGCATGCGGCGCTCGCGTGCTTCGAGCCCGAGGCGCTCGACATCTACGAAGCGCGCCGCCTCGAATTCAAGCGGCGCCGCGATTTCATCGCGCCGGCCCTCGAACGTCTCGGCTTCACGGTGCCCGTGATGCCCGACGGCGCGTTCTACGTGTACGCGCACTGCGGCGGCGTCGCGCACCCGGCGGCCGGCGACAGCGCGGCGCTCACGCAGGCGATGCTGCACGATGCCGGCGTCGTGCTCGTGCCGGGGATGGATTTCGGTGTGCATGCGCCGCGCGACTATATCCGGCTGTCTTATGCGACCGCCTACTCGCGGCTCGAAGAAGCCGTCGAGCGGCTCGCGACGCTGTTCAGGCTGCGCT
This sequence comes from Burkholderia sp. MR1-5-21, assembly GCF_053427715.1. NCBI lineage: Bacteria > Pseudomonadati > Pseudomonadota > Betaproteobacteria > Burkholderiales > Burkholderiaceae > Burkholderia > Burkholderia sp. MR1-5-21. The sequence goes on along the minus strand of NZ_JBSAXD010000037.1, from coordinate 101 downwards.
GACCGGGCCACGCGGCCGCGATCGGCACGAGGCGCACCGGCCGTCGACATCGACTCGCCTCCCCTCGCACTTCGCGCCCGCGCAAAAAAAAGCACCCACTC